>JBOGDG010000289.1:0-5005 GCA_050701655.1 Micromonosporaceae bacterium | reverse complement strand
AGGGATACCAGATCAGCAGCGGCGAGGCCTGCTGCGCGTCGGCGTTGTCGAAGCAGCACAGCGCGATCGAGTGCTGCGGGAACACCTTGGCGTAGAAGTCGAACAGCTCCGGGTTGAGCGCCGGGCGCTTGCGCTCGGGCACCCGTGACAGCGCGCCGGGGATCTGGGTCGGGTCGCTGGCCAGCACCACCGTGTAGATGTCGTGCTCGAACACGGTCACCGCCGGTGCCACACCGACCGCGGCAAACGCACCGGCCGTCGGCGGTGGCCGCAGCGCGTTGACCATCCTCTGCAGTACGTCGCGGTGCTCACCGACCGGGACGAAGTGCTCCTGACCGAGCGCGGGGCTGGGGAGGTGCAGCACCATCGCGTTCGCGCCGGTGGCGTGGTTGACCGCGGTGTTCTGGTAGCCGAGCACCTCCACGGGGCCGTACCGCGGGTGCTGGCGGCGGCCGCCGTACAGGATCGTCCCGGAGAACTCCGCGGGAGCCATGGAGACGCACATGACGCAAACCCTAACGAGCCGGCGGTCAGCGGCCGATGTCGAGGATCAGCACCGTGACGTTGTCGGGCGCGCCCGCCACCAGGGCGAGGTCGACCAGCGCCTGTGCGCAGCGCTCCGGGTCCGGCTCGCTCTCCAGCGCGTGCATCACCTCGTCCAGCTCCACGGCGTCGGTCAGCCCGTCGCTGCACAGCAGGTAGCGGCTGTCAGGCTCCGCGGTGTGCAGGGTGTAGCTGGCGGTGGCCGCGTCCGGCGGGTCGCCCTGCAGCACGTTGGTGACGATCGCCCGCTGCGGGTGGGCGTGCGCCTCCTGCTGGCTGATCCTGCCGGCGTCGACCAGATGCTGGACGTACGTGTCGTCGCGGGTGAGCTGGGTCAGCTCGCCGCCGGCGTACCGGTACGCGCGGGAGTCGCCGATGTGCGCCAGCCCGAACTCCGGGGCCAGCCCGCCCGGTGCGGTACGGAACAGCACCGCCGTCACGGTGGTCGCCATCCCGGTCAGCGCGGGATCCTCCGCCACCGCCGTGGCGATCCGTTCATTGCCGGTACGCATCCCCTCCCGCAACGCCGCCACGGGATCGGTGTCGGGCACGGCGTCCAGCGGCTTCAGTGCGTCCAGTGGCTTCAGCGCCTCGATGGCGAAGCTGCTCGCCAGCTCGCCCGCCACCGCCCCGCCCACCCCGTCGGCGACGGCGAACAGCATGCTGCCGGCGTACCCGGTGTCCTCGTTGTTGCCGCGTACCAGTCCCTGGTGGCTGAGCAGCGCATGTCGTACGGTCACGGCCGCCGCGGTGTCCCGACTCATGATCACAGCCTGCACCACGTACACCAGAAATGTCTGTACGCAGTTGTACGTAGGGTGGCTGACGTGACCACATCGTGCCTGGTGGGCCGGCGGGAGGAGCTGGCTTCGATCGTCGGCGCCTGGGCGGGCGTCGGGGACCGGGCGCTGCCGGTGGTGGTCACCGGGGAGGCCGGGATCGGCAAGAGCCGGCTGGTCGCGGAGGCGGTCGGGGGCTCTGGTGGTGGAGGATCTGCACGACCTGGATCCGGCGAGTCTGGAGCTGATCTCCGAGCTGGCGACCGCGCCCCGGCTGCCGGCGTTGCTGCTGGTCACCAGCCGGGCGCCGAGCGAGGCGGCGTTCCCGGAGCTGGCCGGCCGGGTGCTGGCCCGGCTCACCGGGACCCCCCGTTCGGTACGCCGGCACCTGCCGCCGCTGTCCGCTCCTGAGGTGGCCGGCGTGTTGGAAGACTCCTTCGGTACGCCCGCCCCGCCCGGCGCGGTGGCGGCGGCGCACCGGCGCAGCGGCGGCAACCCGTACCGGCTCACCGAGCTGGTGGCGGCGTGCCGGCCGCACGGGTACGCCGCGCTCGCCGAGCCCGGCGCCGGGCAGCTCACCGATCGGGAACGCGAGGTGCTGGGGCAGGTCGCCACCGGGATGACCAACCAGCAGATCGCGCGGGCGCTGGGGATCTCGGGCCGTACCGTCGCGGTGCACGTCGAACCTGCTGCGCAAGACCCGCTCGGCGTCGCGTACCGAGGCGGCGCTGTGGGCGGTACGCCACGGCCTCGCCGACCGTACCGCCAGCTGAGCCGGGGGCCGCGCTACAGCGCGAGGAGCCGGCGCAGGCCATTGTCGACCCGTCGCATCAGCTCGTCGGGCACCCGTCCCGCGAGGGGTTCGAGGTCGGTCTTGTTCAAGGTGACCAGCGCGCTGACGTTGACGACCGAGTCCTTGGGGAGCCCGGTGGCGACCGAGGGGAGGAAGACGTTGCCGGGCATCGTGGCGAGTCGGGTGTTCGAGGTGATCACCGCCGCGACCACGGTCGCGAGCCGGCTGGTGTTGTACGGCTCCGCCTGCACGACGAGCACCGGACGCCGCTTCGCGGACCGGCTGCCGTCCGGCTCGCCCAGATCGACCCAACGGATGTCGCCGCGCTGGATCACCACTCGTCGTCGTCCGCGGCGAGCCGGCCGCGCCCGGCGGCGACCGCGGCGTCGCCCGAGTCGTCCGCCCCGGCGAGGTCGATGGCGGCATCGATGCGTGCGGCGAGCGAGTCGGTGTCGAGCTGTTCCAGGTAACACCGCGCGGCGCGGGTGAAGAACTCCGACCGGCTCACACCGAGATCAGCGGCCCGGCGCTCGGCCTCTTGGAAGGTCTCGTCAGGAATCGAGATCGCGGTCTTCATGACCAAAGTATAACTCGGTATAACCGCGCTTCGCGAGGCGCCTTGCTCGCGAGGCGCCTTGCTCGCGAGGTGCCCTGTTCGCGAGTCCTCAGGCGGCCCAGGGGCCGGTGGGGTGGAGGCGGGTGAGCACCTCGCCGAGCGGGTCGGGGGTGACCGGCTCCGGCAACGCCGTGATGTCGGGCCATGACAGCCAGCGCCGCTCCAGCAACGCGCCGCTCTCCAGCGGGGTCAGCTGCGGCGCCACGGTGTCGGCCGGATCGGTGACCAGACCGAGGAAGAACGTTTCCACGCCCACTTTGCGGCGACCGTTCCAGTGGAAGTCCCGGTAGACCTCGGTACGCAGGCTGGTGACCACCTCGCCGGGCAGCCCGGTCTCCTCCGTCAACTCCCGGCGGGCCGCCTGCAGCTCGGTCTCGTCCGGCTCGATGCCGCCGCCCGGCGGCTCCCAGAACACCAGGCCGCCGACCGGGTCCCGCCACTTCAGCAGCAGCAACCGCTCGGCCGGGTCCAGACACAACACCCGGGCGGCGGGCCGATACTGCGGCGGGACGTCAGTCATCAGGACTACCCTGCCATGCGTGAACGCGACGGCCGAATTCGTACTGACCCTCTCCTGCCCGGACCGGATCGGGATCGTGCGCGCCGTCGCCGGTTTCCTCGCCGACCGCGGGTGCAACATCGTCGACAGCCACCAGTTCTCCGACCCCGGCAGCGGTGAGTTCTTCATGCGTGTACGGTTCGCCGCCGACCACGACGCGGCGACGCTGGAGGCGCTGCGGGTCGGCTTCGGGCCGATCGGCGGCGCGTACCGGATGGACTGGCAGATCCACGACGCGGCGCGGCGGGGACGCGTCCTGATCCTGGTGTCGAAGCAGAGCCACTGCCTCAACGACCTGCTCTACCGGTACCGCACCGGGGCGCTGCCCGGCGAGGTGGTCGCGGTGGTCTCCAACCACCCCGACTGTCAGGTGTACGCGGCGCCGCAGGGCATCCCGTACCACTATCTGCCGGTGACGCCGGCGACCCGCGCCGAGCAGGAGGCGGAGCTGTTGAAGCTGATCGACGAGTACGTCGTCGACCTGGTGGTGCTGGCCCGCTACATGCAGATCCTCTCCGACGAGCTGTGCCGCGAGCTGGCCGGCCGGGCGATCAACATCCACCACTCGTTCCTGCCCAGCTTCAAGGGCGGCAAGCCGTACCACCAGGCGTACGACCGGGGCGTGAAGCTGATCGGCGCCACCGCGCACTACGTGACCGCGGAGCTGGACGAGGGCCCGATCATCGAGCAGGAGGTGGCCCGGGTCGACCACGCCCACAGCGTCGAGGAGCTGGTCGCCGTCGGCCGCGACATGGAGTGCCTCGCGCTGGCCCGCGCGGTCACCTGGCACCTGGAACACCGCGTCATCCTCAACGGCACCAAGACCGTCGTCTTCCGCTGAGCCGCCCCGGCGTCCGAGCCAGCGCACGGCTGAGCTGAGCCAGCGCACGGCTGAGCTGAGCCGGCGCGCGCCGACCAAGTTAGGCGAGGCTAAATCGACACATGTTGATCTCGCGCTATGACTACTGTGCGAGGCCCAGCGACTGCACAATGGAGTTCTGCCACACCCCTTGTCCGGGTCTCGGAGGTTTCCGATGCGGGACTGGCCGGTAGTCGTGACGAATCAGTGCGCGGACGCGTGTCAGCGCCAGTTCGGGCTGGCGCATCGCGACGGCGCCCGACGATGGCTCTACCAAGTGATCGATCAGCGAGGCAAGGTCACCGATCAGCTTCCGGAGCCCGTGGCGCGAGTGCGCAGCAGCTCCGGTTTTTTTATGGTCGCCCACGACGTGGTGGTGCTACCGCTGGCCAAAGCCTCGGACGGTACGGCGCGCTGGATCGCCACCGACTGCAAGGTGTTCCCGACGTACCAGCCGCGGTACCGCAGCTCCGGCGTCGGCGGCGTGGACCCGTACCGGCTGTGGGGGGCGGACCTGGTACGGCACGTACGGCTCAGCCAGGCCGCCATCGAGCATTTCCAGCAACGCTGCGACGGCGACCCCGACCCGATGATCGCCGGGGAGGAGCTGCGGGAGATCCTGTCCCGGGACGCGCAGGCGGTACCCGAGCCGCCGTCCTGGTGCCGTACCCAGGTCAGGGCCGACTTCTACCTGGTCGCCGCCGACGAGTACCTGCTCCCGATGTCCCGGAAAGGCAGCCGGGGGTACGCCTTCGAAGCGCGCGACCTGCTGCACCGCGCCAGCGACCTGCTCGCGCTGCGCGGTGAGGCGCTCGCCGCCCGGTGCGGCTACGAGGGATTCGCGGCGGTACCGGGC
>JBOGDG010000288.1:0-5005 GCA_050701655.1 Micromonosporaceae bacterium | reverse complement strand
TGCGGCAGCAGGCCGCCTACCGCCTCATGATCACATGGCAATGATCGTTATCGCGGCCTGGCCGTCCGATGTGGACGACACGCGGAACGCAGCATCACGAAACCTACGCCAGAGCCGAATTACGTGATCAGAAACCGATCAGCTGGGGGAATTACGTGATCGCCCACATCGTCGAGGGCGCGGAGCATGCCGACCTGGGCCGCACCCAGGTTGGCGCCGCCGGAGAGCACGAATCCGGTGGTCATCGGTTCAGTCCACTGTGGCGAGGTTGCGCAGTGCGTCCTCGATCGCCCGGTGGAAGGTGGGGTACGCGTAGATCATGTGCCGCAGCCGCGCCACCGGCACCTGACCGTGGATCGCCACCGCGAGCGCGCCGAGTACCTCGCCACCGTGCGGGCCGGCCGAGGTGGCGCCGACCAGTACGCCGCGGTCGGCGTCCTCGATCAGCTTGATCACGCCGGCGTTGCCCGCCCGGTGGAGCCAGCCCCGTGCCGAGGACGGGACCTGGGTGACGCCGACCCGTACCGTCAGGCCCGCCGCGCGCGCCTGTTGCTCGGTCAGGCCGACCGCCCCCACCTCAGGATCGGATCGGTGAACGTCACCCGCGGCACCGCCCGGTAGTCCGCGGGTGGCCCGGTACGGCCGAGGATGTCGCGCACCGCGACGTCCGCCTGGTACATCGCCACGTGGGTGAACGCACCCTCCCCGGTCACGTCCCCCACCGCCCACAACCCACCAACCGGCTCCAGTCCGCCGACCGGCTCCAGGCCGTTGGTGACCCGCATCCGTTCGTCGGTACGCAGCGCCGGCGCCGTGTCGTCGATCCCGAGCGCCGCGACCCCGAGCGGGCCGAGCGTGGCACGCCGTCCGGTCGCCACCAGCAGCCGTTCGGTGACGATCTCCGCGCCGGACTCCAGGCCCACCTGGAACAGTTCGTCGTCGTGGCGCACCTTGGCGATCCGTACCCCGGTGTGCACCGTGATGCCCTCGGACTCGAGCGTTTCCCGTACCAGCGTCCCGGCCTCGGGTTCCTCCAGTGGCAGCAGCCGCTCGGCGGCCTCCAGCACCGTCACCTCGACCCCGAACCGGGCGTACGCCTGCGCGATCTCCAGTCCGATGGCGCCGCCGCCGATCACGGCCAGCGAGCGCGGCAGCCGCTCCGCGGCGACCGCCTCCCAGTTGGTCCAGTACGGCACCTCGGCCAGGCCGGGGATCGGCGGCGCGGTCGGTGCGGCGCCGGTCGCGATCACGATGCCGCGCCGCGCCCGGTACACACGCTCGCCCCCGAGGTCGCACGGCAGGTTACGGACCTGCAGGATCTCCCGGGCCAGGTCCACGTACGCCGGCTCGCTCACCGTCACTTCGCCCGGCGCGGTGATCCGGCCCCGGCCGCGTACGAACCGGCCGCCCTTGCCGGTGAATCGGTCCACCGCGACCTGATCGTTCTACCCGTCGGTGGCCTCGTCCCGGATCCGGCGCGCCACCGGGGACCAGTCCGGCGTCACCTCGGCGGTGCCCGCCAGCCCGTTCACCCGGCGTGCCTCGGCGAGCAGACCGGCGGCGCGGACCATCATCTTGGTCGGCACGCACCCCCAGTACGGGCACTCGCCGCCGACCAGGCCGGCCTCCACGCCGACCACGGACAGCCCCGCCTGCGCCAGTCGGCCGGCGACCTCCTCGCCGCCGACTCCGAGGCCCAGCACCACCACATCGACGTCCTCCGGCATGTCTGCTCCTCTGCTCGTGGGTGAACCGGATGCACCGAAGAACGCCGGCCGACCGGGCCGCCGCAATAGAGTGTCAGCGTGGTGACACAGTTGTGGCCACTGCGCGGTCCGGACCCCACCGCGGTACGCGGCGCCGCCTGGGTCGCCCGGTGCATCGGCCGCGGCGAGACGGTGCCGCTCGGGCCCCGCGACCTCGACGCGCTGGCCGCCTCACTGCGCTCTCGGCGACTCGCCTCGGGCGCGGTGCTGTTCGCGGCGGGGACCGGGCCCGCCGGGGTGTGGATCATCCAGTCTGGTCACGTGGAACTGGTCGTCGGCTCCGGCCGGCGCCGGGCGGTGGTGGGGATCCTGCGCCCCGGCGACGTGGACGGCGACATCCCGCTGCTGCTGAAGATGCCGCCGCCGTACACCGCGCGGGCTCTGGAACCGGTCGACTGCCTGCACCTGACCGCCGACGCCTTCGACCGCCTGCTCACCGAACGGGCGCCGGTGGCGCGGCGCTGGCTGACCAGCGTCGCCACCCGGCTCGCGCACAGCCAGACCAGGCTGCTGGGGCTGCTGGGCGGCACCCTGACCCAGCAGACCGCGCGACTGCTGCTCGACGAGGCCGACGAGACCGGCCGGATCAGCTTGTCGCAGCAGACCCTCGCCGCGATGCTCGGCGCGCAGCGCCCCAGCGTTAACAAGGTGCTCCGCGACCTGGAGAACCGACGGCTGATCGAGCTGGCGTACCGCAGCATCCGCCTGCTGGACCGGGACGGACTCGCCGACGCCACACACTGACTGTGTCAGCGGGCGGACACTCTGCCGGACGGGCACGGAGCGTGGTGGTTACACCGGCCATGGATTGGACTGTGTACTGGTTCATGCTGCCGGTGTGCATCGTCGTGGCGAGCATCGCGATGTACTCCGGGATCAGCGGCGCGGCGATGCTGATCCCGGTGTTCCTGATCGGCTTCCCGCTCTTCGACGTGCCCCGGCTGACCACGGTCGCGGCGATCGGCGTCTCGCTGCTGCTGGAGACCTCCGGGTTCGGCACCGGGCTGTACCGCTACCTGCGGCGGCGCCTGGTCGCCACCGCCACCGCCGGCCGGCTGATCGCTGTCACCCTGCCGCTCGGCGCGGTGGGTGCGATCGCCTCGGCGCACGCGCCGGTACAGGTCCTGCGCCTGGGTTACGGCGCGGCGATGGTGGTCCTGGCCTTTCTCCTGGTACGGGAAACCAAGCACCCCGCCATCGAAGCGGTCCCCGCCGGCCCGGCACCCGGTGCCGCCCTGGCCACGCCGGGGGAGCCGCCACACCCCGGATGCCCACGTGGCCTGCCGCGCCGGATCGCCGCCGCGGACGGCCAGCGGTTCGACTACTGCGCGCACGGACTGCCCGGGCAGCAGGTGCTCTCCGGCATCGGCGCGTTCCTGGCTGGCCTGATCTCCACCGGTGTCGGCGAGGCCACCCTGCCCGGGCTGATCCGCCGCTCCCGGTTCCCCGCGACGATCGCCGCCGCCACCTCCACCGTCGTGGTGGCGGGCACCGTGGTGGGCGCCGCACTCACCCACATGGTGCAGCTCGCCGTACTCGACGGATTCACCGCGATCCCGTGGAACCTGATCGTGTGGGCGGTCCCCGGCGCGGTGGTCGGCGCGGTGATCGGCACCGGGCTGTAGGGCAGGCTGAGCGCCCGGGCGACCCAGTGGTTCTTCGGCGGGCTGTTCCTCGCCATCGGGGTGGTGTTTCTGGTCGCCTTCACCGTCTTCGTCCGGCAATTCGGATAGCCGCCACGCCACTCCGGGCAGCCGTAAGGACCCCACAAGAGTCTCGTAAGACCTTCCGGGACCGGCCGCGCTTAGCGTCGGCGTGATGGTCCACGAAGGAGGGACGCCATGAGACTTCGTACCTTGCTGTTCGTGCCCGCTCTACTGTTCGCGCTGGTCGCGATCCCGGCGGCCGCACAGGCGGCCACGCCACCGTTCGTGTTCCCGGACGGCTGCTGCTACCTCGACGGAGCCGTGGTACGTACCATCGTGCCCCCGGCCGCCGCCCCGGACCAGGGCCGAGACGACTTCTACGCGATCATGGGCGGGGTGGACGGCCAGAAGGGCGTGGTGGCGGTCGGGCCGGGGTCGGCCGGCTACCACGGCGGCGACTGGAAGTTCCACGCGGTGACCTGGAACGTCGAGCCGTACCTGCTCACCTCGGCCGACGCGGTGCTGGCCGCCGCGGCGGCGGGGGACGTCACCATCGCCCGGGTGGCGGACAACGACTTCAAGTGCCCGATCCAGCCCTGAACGCCCTGGTGGGCCCGCGCCGCATGCGCGGGCCCGCCGGATGGCCGGCATCGGAGTGGGATTCACCTCAGGCGTTGAGGCGTGTGTTGACCGCCTCCGCCAAGGCGATCAGCGCGGTGATGGGGCGGATCATCACGGTGAGGTCGATGATCTGGCCGTGCGCGTCGATCTCCAGCAGGTCGATGCCGTGCACCTGCTTGTCGCCGATCCTCGCCCGGAACACCAGCCCGTGTACGGCGGTGCCGTTTGAGCTCTCCGGCTGGTCGCCAACCAGTTGCTGCACGTAGCGGAAGTCCTCGAACACCTCACTGACGGCGATGAGGACCCGCAACACATCGTCGCGGCCCTCGAAGGGTCGATGTTTCGCGGGACTGTGCAGCCGAACCCCGACAGCCAGCACCGCCTTGATGCCGTCGAGATCCCGCGTACCAGGCCGGGGGGTTCGGGGCCGGCATGGCGGCCTTCATCGCGATGACGTCGTGGCAGGGGGAGTTCACCGACGACTACTTCGCCCAGCCCACGCCGGACCCCGCCGGGTTCGGGCTGCCGACCCGAAGACGACGGCTCCCGTGACGACCCCCTGCTCTCCGACCGGTCCTGGGCGGTCACCAGCTATCGACCCGACGTCGACGCGCTGGCCGCCGCGCCGACCCGCGTCGTGGTCGCCGTGGGCGAGGAATCCCTGGGTACGTTCACCGGGCGGGCGGCGCTGGCCACCGCCGAGCTGCTCGGTCAGCAGGCCACGGTGTTCCCGAGCCACCACGGCGGCTTCCTCGGCGGCGAGTTCGGCTACGCCGGCCAGCCCGAGGCGTTCGCGGAAAGACTGCGAGCCGTACTCGACGCTTAGAGGTCGGGGTGGGGACTGTGGCCGGGGGCACAGTCGCCGGGCGCCCGGCTGGGCAGACTCGCCGTATGCGGCGCTGGTTCGTGGTGGTCGTGGTGCTGCTGAGCGGCTGCGCGACCGCCGGCGGGGCGCCGGCCGGTGGGGTACGG
>JBOGDG010000287.1:0-5010 GCA_050701655.1 Micromonosporaceae bacterium | reverse complement strand
AGCCCCAGCCGCTCGCAGCGGCGCAGCACCGGCACGCTGTCGCGTACCGCGGGGGAGTGCTCGTTCTGCACCGACGCCAGCGCGTCGCCGAGGAGCTCGCGGGCGCGGTCGAGCTGGTCGGCGTCCACGTTGGACACGCCGGCCATCCGGACCTTTCCCGCGTCGACCAGCTCGCGGATCGCGCCGAGCGAGTCCGCGTACGGGACCCGCGGGTCGGGCTTGTGCAGCTGGTAGAGGCCGATCGCGTCGACGCCGAGCCGTTTCAGCGACGCCTCGCAGGCGGCGGTGAGGTGGCGTGGCGTACCGGTGACGGTCCAGCTGCCGTCGCCGGGCCGGCCGCGCCCGCCCTTGGTGGCGACCAGTACGTCGCTGGTGTCGCCGCCGTAGCGGGCCAGCGCCCGCGCGATCAGTGACTCGTTGTGGCCGGCCTCGCCGGCGTACCAGTGGTACGAGTCGGCGGTGTCGATCAACGTCACCCCGGCGTCGAGCGCCGCGTGGATCGTGGCGACCGCCCGTGCCTCGTCGGGTCGGCCCTCGATCGACAGCGGCATCGCGCCCAACCCCACCGCGCCGACCTCGACCCCGCCGATCCGCCTGGTACGCGGCCTCACGCCTCCACCCCGTCCGCGCCCGCCGCCGCGCTGTCCGCGATCGCCCCGGCCGCGGTCGGCGCCGTCGCTTCCGCGGTTGGCTCTGTCGCTTCGGTGATCGCGCTCGGCAGCCAGTCGGCCAGCGCGGAGAACCGGAACCCGAGCCCGGCCGCGCGGGCGTTGCTCATCGCGTAGTACCGGTCGAACGAGTACGGCGACGCCGGCTCGCCATCGGCCACGGTTCGGTAGACCGGGGGAGGCGTACCGGCGACGGAGGCGATCCCTTCGCAGAGCCCGACCACGTCCAGCTCACCGGTGGCGGCGGCGTTGACCGCCCCGGTGAACGTGCCCGCCGCCGCCCACCGCAGGAACTCGGCGATCTCACGGTGGTGCAGGAATGTCGCCGGCCGCGGGTCACGGTGGACCGCGATCGGCTCCCCGGTCCGCAGCCGGCGTACGTAGTGCGCCAGCCGTCCGGTGACGTCCGCGCCGCCGAGCACGTGCGCGGTGCGTACCGCCACGAAGTCGAAGGCGGACTGGTCGGCGAGCACCGCCTCGGCCTGCCGCTTGCCCTCGCCGTAGTGCCGCTCCAGGAAGTCGGGGTCCTCCCAGGGCAGCTCGGGCTTCACCGGCCAGCCGGCAGTTACCACGGAAGCCTCACTCACCGGTACGCCGACCCGCGCCGGTGTGATCGCGGGGGAGCTGGCCGGGTCGTACACCTCGACGCTGGAGGTCATCAGGTAGCGACCGGTACGCCCGGCGAACACCCGCGCCGCGATCGCCGCCTGCCGTGGCGTGTAGCAGACCTGGTCGATCACAGCGTCGAACTCGTGCCCGCCGAGCACCGCCCGCAGCGCCGCCTCGTCGTCGCGGTCGGCGACCAGGTGTGTGGTGCCGGGTGGCGCCGGCGTGGAGCCGCGGTTGATCACTGTGACGGCGGCGCCGTCGTCACGCAGCAACGAGATCAGGTGTCACCCGAAGTAGCGGCTTCCGCCGATGACGCAGACATGCATGATCTGAAGTATCGTCGGCGCACTAGCGCCTTTGAAGGAGCGATCATGGGAGATCCAGCCGTACTAGCAAAAGAACCACGGCATCTGGGTGCTTTCACCAGTGATTCCTCAGCCGGCTTCGACGCCATCGACGCCCGGCTGCTCGAGCTGGTGCAGACCGAGGGTCGGATCACGCTCAGTGAGCTGGGCCGGCGGGTACGGCTCAGCCCCGCCGCCGTCGCTGAACGGATCCGCCGGCTGGAGACCAGCGGCACCATCACCGGGTACGCCGCCCGGGTCGCCCCGGAGCGGCTCGGGTACGGCATCCGCGCCTTCGTGCGGGTCGCGCCGCACGCCGGCTACTCGCTCAAGCACCCGCGCACCCGGGAGCTGATCGCCCGGCCGGAGTTTCGGGAGGTGCACCACGTGGTCGGCGAGGACTGCTGGATCCTCAAGATCGCGGTACGCGACACGCGTCACCTGGAGGAGCTGCTGGAGCAGATCTCCGCGCTGGGGCGTACCACCACGTCGATCGTGCTGTCCTCGCCGGTGGAGCACCGTGCGCTGCCACCGGCGCCCCGGCCGTCGGAGTCCTAAGCCGGCGGTACGTAGGCCCGGGTGGTGTTCTCGACCGCGGTGGCGACCTCGGCGTCGGTGCCGCCGGACGGGCGCAGCGCCTCGCCCCAGGCCACGCTGCTGCCGGTCATGAACCGCCGGGCTTCCTCCGACTGGACCCACGCTCCCGGGTCCTCGATCGAGACGCCCTGCAGGTGCAGGCCGAGGCCGAGCACCGCCATATCCCAGCCGACGCCGACAGCGCCCGGCCCGAACTCGGCCCACCGCGCGTCGACCATGGCGGCGTGCTCCAGCACCAGCCGCGTGCGGCCGTCCTCCGCCGAGAGCCGTACCTCGACCTCGCTGACTGCCGCCGGGTCCGTGGGCTCCCCGAATATCCAGCTCACCCCCAACAGCCGGGGCGGTTCGCAGCGCAGGATCTCACCACCCGCGTTGTCCTTCAGCTGGTACGTGCCGCCCAGCCGCAGGTCGCCGGTCACCGGCAGGAACCAGCGGCCGATCCGCTCGGCGTTGGTGATCGCGTCCCACACGTCCTCGATCGGCGCGTCGTAGTCGCGGCGCAGCACGACGGTGCGGCCGTCGCTGCCGCGTACCTCCCGCTGCCCTACTTCCCGGTGTACGGCGTTGAGCTGTCCCACTATGTCGGTCATCAGTCTGTCCGTTCTGTGTCTGGTGGATGGTCGGAGCGCCGGCGGCGGCCGCGTACCAGCTCGGTGGCGAGCGCGTCCAGGCGCTGGTCCCAGAACCGCCGGAAGTGCTCCAGCCACGCGTCGACCTCGCGGAGCGGTGCGGCATCGACCGCGTACAGCCGGCGGGTGCCGACCGCCCGTACGCTGGTGAAGCCGTGATCGCGCAGCACCCGCAGATGCTGACGCCGGCGGCTCGCGGTGTCTGACCGTGCGGCGGCTGACAGGCGGCTCAGGCCGTGGCGGCGGGGCGCGTGGTGGCGGGGCGTGTGGCGGTGGGGCGCGTCGCGGTGGGGCGTGTGGTGGCGGTGCGTAGGCCACGTTGCAGCAGGCGGGGGTCGCCCAGCAGGGCGCGCAGTCGCCGCTCCAGCCCGGCGATCGGCACCAGATTCTGCGGCGCCCGCGGATCCTTGTACGCCGTCGCCGCGAATCGGGGGAGCGTCACCGCCGACACGTCGGCGAGCCGGGTCGCGGCCGAGACCGGCTGCTCGGCGGCGCATTCCAGCCGTACCACGCCCGCCCACGGGGCGCCCTCGGCGCCGGGGAGCCGCAGATACCACGAGTAGCGCGGCGAGTGGCCGCCCATCCCGAACAGCGGCGTACGCTGCCCCGGCCGCAGCGCCGGCACCATCCGCGCCAGCTCGGGCGGGAGGTACTGCATGTGGTGGGTCTTTGCGTACCCGACCGTGCGGGGCAGCCCACGCCGATCGCCCAGCGGACCGTCCGCCACCAGCAGATCATCACCGCCCTCGCCGGCGTCGGCGCCGGCTGTGCCACCGGCACTGTCCCCAGCCGCGCTACCGGCGGTCCCGCCCGCCGGGGCGGCGGGCTCCGCGCGGGCGGCGTCGCTGACCTCGATCTCCAGCTCGGCGAGCCGGCGCTGCAGCTCCCATTCGACCTGGCGAGGGTCGCCGCCGGTCACCCGGTACGGCTGGAACACCGCGCGCGGGTGCGCCACCACCGGCGCCAGCTTCGGCCCCGGCGCGAACACGCCGTGCGCGACCCGGGTGTGCGCCAGCTCGGCGACACCACGCCGCAGGTCGCAGCGCACCACGCCGGCGGCGTACGAGGCACAGATCCCCTGGTACGACTCGCCGTCGTCGGCTTCCACCCAGACCCGCGCGTCGATCCGGCGTACCCCGTCGACCAGCAGCACCGTGGCGGGAGCGCGTACGTCCGGGGGCGGGGTGAGCGGCTGCCAGGTTTCGGTGGTGCGCTCCACCTCGGGGTTGACCGGCGCGCTGCTCGACGAGCCCGGCTCGCTGGCCTCCACCTCGTACGTGGCGCCGTAGCTGGGATCCCACGCGTCGATGTGCAGCCTCACCCGAGGACCTCCCGCGCGCTCACGCCGACACCCGCTCGACCCGGGCGGTACGGGCGTCCTTGCTGACCTCGTACCGCACCGGGATCCGCTCGGCGAGCGCCGGTACGTGCGTGACCACGCCGACCACCCGGTCGCCGCGCGCGGCGAGGTTTTCCAGGGTGGCGGCGACCGTGTCCAGGGTGCCGGTGTCCAGGGTGCCGAACCCCTCGTCGAGCACGATCGACTCCAGGCTGGCCGCCGCCGTGGACATCCCGGCGAGCTGCTCGGAGAGCGCCAGTGCCAGCGCCAGCGACGCCTGGAAGGTCTCGCCGCCGGAGAGGGTACGCACGGCGCGGCTCAGGTCGGCGTCGTGATGGTCGACCACGACGAACTCGCCCTTTTCATACGTCAGGTCGTACTGCCCGGCGGAGAGCTGCCGCAGGATCGCCGACGCGCCGTCGACCAGCAGATCCAGCGCCTCCTCCAGCAGCCATCGCTCGAAGTTGGTGGCCCGCAGGTGGCCGGCGAGGGTCTTCGCCTGCAGCGCCTCCGACGCGTGCCGGGTGCGCCGCTCGGCCAGGGTCGCCGCCTGCTCACGGCGGTCGGTGAGCCGCCGCAGCTCACCCTCGGCGCGCTCCACCGCGACGGCGGCGTACCGGGCTTCGTCGTCGGTGGGCGCGGGCAGCTCGGCGCCGGCGAACAGCGCCGCGAGCCGCTGCCGTACCCGCTGCACCTCGGCCTCCGCCTCCGCGACGGCGGTGTCCAGCTCGGGGCGCCGGGTGCGGCGTGCCGCGGACTCGGCGGCCGACCAGTCGGAGAGCTGTCGCCACGCGGCGGCGAGATCGTCACGGTCGACCGGGGGC
>JBOGDG010000286.1:0-5032 GCA_050701655.1 Micromonosporaceae bacterium | reverse complement strand
CGACGTAGAACTGCTCGTACCAGCGGCGGAGCTGGTAGACCGGGCCGTCCTCCTCGCACAGCAGCGGGTTGTCGATCCGGGTCTTGTTCCGCCAGATCTCCACGTCCTGCAGGAAGCCGACCCCGACGCCCTTGGCGAACTTCGCGGCGAGCTTGTTGGCGTGCTCGTCGGTCAGCCCGGGCAGCTTCTTCACGATCACGCCCCACTGCAGTACGAAGGAGTCGGGCGTCACCGGGTAGTGACAGTTGATCAGGATCGTCTCGATCTCCACGCCCTGGTACGTGTTCCATAGGTTGTCGATCATGTACGACGGCCCGAAGTACGACGCCTCCGAGCGCACCTCGGTCTCGCCGTTGTAGTTGGAGCCGGTGTTGATGTCGGGCCGGCCGCGGGTGTCCAGATACTGCGAGGCGATGTGGCCCTCGAAGACGTTCTTGAAGTACGTCGGGAACGCGTAGTGGATGTAGAAGAAGTGCGCCATGTCCACCACGTTGTCGATGATCTCGCGGCAGTTGGCGCCCTCGATGGTGACCGAATCCCAGGTCCAGTCGCTCCACTCGTCGGAGAACACGCCGTCGATGCGGGGGATCGCCTGCTCCGGCGGCGGCGGGTTGCCCTGCGGGTCGTTCCAGACGAAGAGCTGCTTGTTCTCCTCGCAGGTGGTCCACGACCGGGTCCGGGCCCGCAGCGGGATCCTTTTCGCGTACGGGATGGCCTTGCACTTCCCGTCGCCGCCCCAGCGCCAGTCGTGGAACGGGCACGCGACCTGGTCACCCTTGACGGTGCCCTGGGTGAGGTCGCCGCCCATGTGCCGGCAGTACGCGTCGAGCACGTGCAGCGCTCCGTGGGAGTCGGCGAACACCACGAGCTTGGTGCCGAACGCCTCGACCGCGTGTGGCTTGCCGTCCCGGAAGGTGTCCGACAGCCCCAGGCAGTGCCAGCCGCGGGCGTACCGGGTGGGGGGCGCGCCGACGTCGATGGTGCGTACCGCCGGCTCCGGGCCCGGCCCGCCGACCGGGGCGGACCTTTGGTTCGCCGTCTGAGTCATCGCACCCCTCCTGGAGCTGTGCTTGGCCTCCAATACTGGAACACGTTACAGTTTTCGTCTAGTCTCAGGGAAGCGCCGTCGTGGTACTGATTTTAGAACACGTTTCACTCAAAGTCCGGGGTCCCCGCGGGAACGTGGAGCGAAGCGGAGCGTTTTCGTGGGGTGGCAGAAGCGAGGTGGGCGCATGGGCAACGAGGTCGCGGACGTCCTGACCGGGGTGGCGGAGCTGCTGCCCGGCTTCCGGGAACGAGCGCAGGACACCGAGGACGCACGCCGGATCTCCGAGGAGTCGATCAAGGCGCTCGCCGACACCCGGTTCTTCAGACTGCTACAGCCCGCCCGGTACGACGGTCTGGAAGCCTCGCCGGTCGACTTCTACCGCGCGGTACGCATGATCGCGGGCGCCTGCGGCTCCACCGGCTGGGTCTCCTCGGTGCTCGGGGTGCACCCGTGGCAGCTGGCGCTCTTCGACGCCCGCGCCCAGGAGGAGGTCTGGGGCGACGACACCGGGACGCTGGTCTCCTCCTCGTACGCCCCGATGGGCCGGGCGAAGCCGGTCGACGGCGGGTTCCAGTTCTCCGGGCGGTGGAGCTTCTCGTCGGGCTGCGACCACGCCCAGTGGGTGTTTCTGGGTGGGCTGGTGCTCGGGCCGGACGGCAACCCGGTGGACTTCCGTACCTTCCTGCTGCCCCGTACGGACTACCAGATCGATGACGTCTGGGACACCATCGGGCTACGCGGCACCGGCTCCAACGACATCATCGTCTCCGATGTCTTCGTGCCGGAGTACCGCACGCTGTCCTTCATGGACACCGGGCGGTGTCGCTGTCCCGGACAGGAGGTGAACCAGGCGCCGCTGTACAAGCTGCCGTTCGCCTCGGTGTTCTCCTGCTCCATCTCGGTCCCGGTGATCGGGATGGCGACCGGCGCGTACGACGCCTATGTGGGCTACACCAAGGAGCGGGTACGCGCCTCCACCGGCGGTAAGGCCGCCGAGGACACCTTCAATCAGGTACGGATCGCCGACGCGGCGAGCAAGCTCGACGCCGCCGTACTCCAGATCGAACGCAACATCGAGCAGGAGCTGGACCACGTCAGCCGGGGCGAGAAGATCCCGATGGCGCTGCGGGTGCAGGTACGCCGCGACCAGGTCAACGCCACCGGCGCCGCGATCGGCGCCGTGGACCGGCTGTTCGAGAGCGCGGGTGGGCGGGCGCTGCGTACCGGTACGCCGATCCAGCGGTTCTGGCGCGACGCGCACGCCGGCCGGGTACACGCGATCAACGACCCCGAGAAGGCGCTCGCCATGTACGGGCAGTTCTCGCTGGGGCTCAAGGTGCAGGACGCGTGGGTCTGATGACGGCGGTGAGTGAGTCGGCGCTCGGCTTCGAGGCGACCAGCCGGCGCGTCGAGGTCGGCGGGTTCGCGCTGCACTACCACGTGGCCGGACCGGAGGACGGTACGCCGTTGGTGCTGCTGCACGGCGGCGGACCCGGCGCCTCGGCGTGGAGCAACTTCGGCCGGAACCTGCCGGTGCTGGCCTCCCGGTTCCGGGTGATCGCGGTCGACCAGCCCGGCTTCGGCGACTCCGACAAGCCCGAGATCACCGGCCAGTTCTTCACCTTCAGCGCCGACGCGCTGCGCGGGTTGCTCGACGCCATCGGGGTGGAGCGCGTGCACCTGATCGGCAACTCGCTGGGCGGCGGCACGGCGGTGCGGTTCGCGCTGCGGCACCCCGAGCGCGCCGGCCGGCTGGTGCTGATGGCGCCCGGCGGGCTGAACCTCGGCGTCTTCTCGCCCGACCCGACCGAGGGCATCAAGAAGTTGTACGCCTTCGCCGCGCCGCCCGGCCCGTCCAAGGAGAAGCTCGCCGAGTTCCTGAAGACGCTGGTGTACGACCCGTCGCTGGTCACCGACGAGCTGGTCGAGGAGCGGTTCCGGGTCGCCGCCGACCCGTCGTCGCTGCGCGCGATGGCCTCCATGGGCCGATCCTTCACCGATCCGGCGACGTACGAGGAGGGGCTGCTCTGGCGGGAGGCGTACCGGCTGCGGCAGCGGGTGCTGCTGATCTGGGGCCGCGAGGACCGGGTGAACCCGCTGGACGGTGCGCTGGTCGCGTTGAAGCTGATCCCGCGTGCGCAGCTGCACGTCTTCGGGCGCTGCGGCCACTGGGCGCAGCTGGAGAAGTTCGACGAGTTCAATCGCCTCGTGAGCGATTTTCTGGAGACGTGAGCGAGCGTCGCGAGCCCGCGAGCGAAGCTTGCGAGCGAGCCATGCAGCACGGCAATGGACACAGTATGAGCGCGAACGCGCCGCCGAGCGAAGCGAGGTGGGAAGTGAGCATCCGGTCGTTGGGGTACCTGCGGATCGAGGCAACCGACATGCCCGCGTGGCGGGAGTACGGCCTCAAGGTGCTCGGCATGGTGGAGGGCAAGGGCGGGGACCCGGAGTCGCTATACCTGCGGATGGATGACTTCCCGGCGCGGCTGGTGATTGTGCCGGGGGAGCGCGACGCGCTCAGCGCCTCCGGCTGGGAGACCGCCAACGCGGCCGGGCTGGATTCGATCCGGCAGCGGCTCGACGCGGCGGGGGTGGCGTACAAGGAGGGGACCGCGGACGAGCTGGCGGATCGGCGGGTGGACGAGCTGATCTCGTTCCAGGATCCGTCCGGCAACACGCTCGAGGTGTTCCACGGCGCCGCCCTGCAACACCGCCGGGTGGTGAGCCCGTACGGCCATCGCTTCGTTACCGGTGAGCAGGGGCTCGGGCACGTGGTGCTCTCCACCCGCGACGACGCCGAGGCGCTGCACTTCTACCGGGACGTACTCGGGTTCCGGCTGCGCGACTCGTTCCGGCTGCCGCCTGTCGCGGTTGGCCGGCCCCCGGACGGGCCGCCCGCCTGGCTGCGGTTCTTCGGGTGCAACCCGCGGCACCACAGCCTGGCGTTCCTGCCGATGCCCACCCCGAGCGGGATCGTGCATCTGATGGTCGAGGTCGAGCACTCCGACGACGTAGGGCTCTGCCTGGACCGGGCGCTGCGGCGGAAGGTGCCGATGTCGGCCACCCTGGGCCGGCACGTCAACGACCTGATGCTGTCCTTTTACATGAAGACCCCGGGCGGCTTCGACGTCGAGTTCGGCTGCGAGGGCCGCACTGTGGAGGACGAGAGCTGGATCGCGCGGGAGAGCACCGCGGTCTCGCTCTGGGGCCACGACTTCAGCATCGGGGCGCGGCCGCGGTGACCGTACGGGCGGAGCAGGTGATCGACGCCGCGGCGTTCCGTACGGCCCTGGGGCACTTCTGCACCGGCGTCACCGTGATCACCGCCGCCGGGGATCACGGGCCGGTGGGGTTCGCGTGCCAGGCGTTCGCGGCGTTGTCGCTGGATCCGCCGCTGGTGCTGTTCTGCCCCGGGCGCGGCTCTCGCACCTGGCCCGCGATCGAAGAGGCCGGCCATTTCTGCGCCAATGTGCTCGCGCACGACCAGGCGAAGGCCAGCAGCATCTTCGGCACCGCCGGGGCCGACAAGTTCGCCGAAGTGCCGTGGAGCCCGGCGCCGTCGGGCGCCCCGGTGCTGGACGGCGTACTCACCTGGGCGGACTGCGAGTTGGAGACCTCGTACACCGCCGGGGACCACTACGTGGTGATCGGCCGGGTCACCGCGCTCGGCGAGACCCGGGACGAGCGGCCGCTGCTGTTCTACCGCGGCGCGTATACCGCCACAGAAGAGTTGGAGCCGACCCCCGGCGTACTGGACAACCTGATCACCTGGTCCCGTCACGACGACTGGATCTGATGCGGGCCGGGTGCCCCGACCGGGGCCGGACACCTTGACCCGCGCCTGGCGCCCCTGCGTCAAGATCCGGTCGATGGGGCGCTCAGCGCCACTCCGCGCCGCGCGGACGGCAGTTGCTCCGAAGGCGCGGTCCTGCGCACAGGACGTCGCGCCGGGTGGCGTCCGGTCCCGGCGCGACGTCGCTCAGA
>JBOGDG010000285.1:0-5041 GCA_050701655.1 Micromonosporaceae bacterium | reverse complement strand
CTGCGGCGACACCGTGCGGGAGGCGCTGCGCCTTGTGGCCGTGGGGCAGGGGTTGTGCGACGGGCGTCAGGCAGAGGGTTTTGAGGAGCTGGAACGGCTCTGGGAGGAGGCGGTGCAGGTGCTGCGGCGATTCACCGGCGACACCTCCGCCGAGCCCACGCCACCCGAGCCCACGCCACCCGAGCCCACGCCGCGCGGGGACGCGCCGGGGCGGGCGCGTACCGCGTTCTGGAAACGGAGCTAGCGCTTGCAGCGCCGAAATTCGATACGGGTGCCGCCCGCCGGGCCGTACGTTGGGATGGCGGAAGTCACGGCTCGTGAGGTTAGCCGTAAGCATCTGTGAGTTGCCGCCGGGCCACACATCATCCGCGCGCCGTCGCGCCCCGTACCGAGGAGACAACCGTGTCCGCAGAACGTGCCACCGTCGTGAACGCCCCCGTCGTGGTCGGCGCCGGCACTAGGGCGGCGGACGCGATAGCCGCGGCGGGGCTGCCCAGCCATGGCCCCAAGGCGATAGTGGTGGTACGCGACAAGTCGGGTGATCTGCGTGATCTCTCATGGGCGCCGGAGGCCGACACCGAGGTGGAGCCGGTGCCGATGGACAGCCCCGACGGGCTGAGCGTGCTGCGGCACTCCACCGCGCATGTGCTGGCGCAGGCCGTACAGGATCTGCACCCGGAGGCGAAGCTCGGCATCGGGCCGCCGATCCGGGACGGCTTCTACTACGACTTCGACGTGCCGCAGCCGTTCCACCCCGACGATCTGGTCAAGATCGAAAAGCGGATGCGCGAGATCGTCAAGTCCGGCCAGAAGTTCTCCCGCCGGGTGTACGACTCGCTCGACGAGGCGAAGGCGGAGCTGGCGGCCGAGCCGTACAAGCTGGAGCTCGTCGCCTGGCAAGGCGAGCAGGGAATCGGTGACGTCAAGGGCGACGGTGCCGAAACCTCCGTCGACACCGACGAGGTAATGGAGGTCGGCGGCGGCGAGCTGTCCGTCTACGACAACCTCGACCCCGACTCCGGCAAGCGGTGCTGGTCGGACCTGTGCCGCGGCCCGCACCTGCCGTCGACCCGGCTGATCGGCGCGTTCAAGCTGATGCGCAGCGCGGCGGCGTACTGGCGGGGAAGTGAAAAAAACCCCCAACTGCAGCGGGTGTACGGCACCGCCTGGCCGACCAAGGACGCGCTCAAGGAGCACCTGCGACTGCTGGAAGAGGCGTCCAAGCGCGACCACCGCAAACTCGGCGCCGACCTGGATCTGTTCAGCTTCCCGGACGAGATCGGCTCCGGCCTGGCGGTGTGGCACCCGAAGGGCGGAGTGGTACGCCGGGTGATGGAGGAGTACTCCCGGCAGCGCCACGAGCAGGCCGGGTACGAGTTCGTCTACACCCCGCACCTGACCAAGAGCTCGTTGTTCGAGACCTCGGGGCACCTGCAGTGGTACGCCGAAGGCATGTACCCGCCGATGCAGATGGAAGGCGTGGACTACTACCCGAAGCCGATGAACTGCCCGATGCACAACCTGATCTACCGGGCGCGCGGGCGGTCGTACCGCGAGCTGCCGCTGCGGCTGTTCGAGTTCGGCACCGTGTACCGCTTCGAGAAGTCGGGTGTGGTGCACGGGCTGACCCGCGCCCGCGGCTTCACCCAGGACGACTCGCACATCTACTGCACCCCGGAGCAGCTGCCGCACGAGTTGGCGAGCCTGTTGCAGTTCGTCATCGACCTGCTTCGGGACTACGGACTCACCGAGTTCACCGCCGAGCTGTCCACCCGCGACGACTCGGACAAGTTCGTCGGCGCACCCGAGGAGTGGGCGGAGGCCGAGGCGGCGCTACGGCACGCACTCGACGAAGCCGGTGTGGAGTACCAGGAGGCACCTGGCGAGGCGGCGTTCTACGCTCCGAAGATCGACGTACACGTCAGGGATGCGATCGGCCGGAAGTGGCAGCTGTCGACCCTGCAGGTCGACCTGCAACTGCCGCAGCGGTTCGACCTGGAGTACCAGGCGTCGGACGGTTCACGGAAGCGGCCGTACATGATCCACCGGGCGCTGTTCGGCTCCGAGGAGCGGTTCTTCGGGATCCTGACCGAGCACTACGCGGGGGCGTTCCCGGCGTGGCTGGCGCCGGTGCAGGTGGTCGGGATCCCGATCCGCGACGACCACGCGGACTACCTGCGGCGCTTCGCCGACCAGCTGCGTGCCGAGGGGATCCGGGTCGAGGTGGACGCCTCCGACGACCGGATGCAGAAGAAGATCCGCAACGCCCAGCGGCAGAAGATCCCGTTCATGGCGATCGCCGGTGACCAGGACGTCGAAGCCGGCACCGTGTCGTTCCGCTACCGCGACGGCTCGCAGCGCAACGGCGTACCCCTGGAAGAGGCGAAGGCGCACGTGCTGGACGTGGTGCGTTCCCGTACCAACTCCGGCCCGTCGGCCGGTTGAGGCTGCAAGATCGACTTCACCTGATGCGTAGACGCGCCGGGCGTGTTTGCGCATCACGTGAAGTTGATCAGGGTGTCCAGCGGTCGGTGTGCACGGCGTCGGTGAGGGGGCGGCGGTGGCGCCAGCCGGCGCGTTCCAGGTCGGGGGTCTGCTCCAGTTGGGTGACTGGGCCGAGGCAGAGCCACGCGACCGGGCGGATGCCGTCGGGGATGCCGAGCAGGTCGCGTACGAACTGCTCGCGGTAGAAGGAGACCCAGCCGACGCCGAGGCCTTCCGCGGTCGCGGCGAGCCACAGGTTCTGGATCGCCAGGCACACCGAGTAGAGCCCGGCGTCGGCGATCGCGTGCCGCCCCAGGACGGCTGGCGAACCGCGCTCCGGATCGTAGGTGACCACGACGGAGAGGGTGGATTCGCGTACCCCGTCGATCTTGATGCGGGAGAACGTCGCCGCCTGCGCGGCATCCAGCGACGTGGCGAAGACGTCGCGTTCGGTCGCCACGTGGGTCGCGAACTGCTCGCGGAGGGCGGGGTCGCGTACCAGGATGAAGTCCCACGGCTGGGACAGTCCGACGCTGGGCGCGGCGTGTGCGGCGGCGAGCACACGTTGCAGCACCGGAGGCGACACCGGCGCGCCGGTGAACTGCGACCGCACATCGCGCCGGCCGAAGATCACGTCGTAGACGCCGGGCTCCTGCGTGGCCGCCGCGCCGGCCGGCTCGGTCGCTGTCATGCCGGGATCGTTGCATGTGCCTCGCCGGGGCGATCGGGCGGCACGGCTCGTAGGATCGCGGGGTGGTGGACGGAGAGTACGAGCAGCAGCACGGCGCCGGGATCGACGACCAGCTGGGACGGCTGTGGACGCCGTACCGGATGGCGTACATCAAGGGGGAGAACCGTCCCACCGGCACCGACACGGACACCGGCGGCTGCCCGTTCTGCGCCGCGCCGGAGCGTACCGACGGCGAGAGCCTG
Organism: Micromonosporaceae bacterium; assembly: GCA_050701655.1. Lineage (GTDB taxonomy): Bacteria > Actinomycetota > Actinomycetes > Mycobacteriales > Micromonosporaceae > WHSM01. The sequence goes on along the minus strand of JBOGDG010000285.1, from coordinate 1,624 downwards.
GTGATCGCGCGTGGCGAGACCGTGTACGCGCTGCTCAACCTCTACCCGTACAACCCCGGGCATCTGATGGTGTGCCCGTACCGGCACGTGGCCGACTACACCGAGCTGGACGCGGCCGAGACCGCTGAGGTGGCCGGGTTCACGCAGCGCGCGATGCGCGTGATCCGGCAGGTCAGCGACGCGCACGGGTTCAACGTCGGAATGAACCAGGGGCCGGTCGCGGGCGCCGGGATCGCCGGCCACCTGCACCAGCACGTGGTGCCGCGCTGGGGCGGCGACACCAACTTCATGCCGGTGCTCGGGCACACCAAGGTGCTGCCCCAGCTGCTCGCCGACACTCGCCAACTGCTCGCCGACGCCTGGTAAACCCGCTGGTACGGCTTGCGGGCGACGGGTTGCCGGCGCTGGGTTGAATGGTCGGCATGCCCGGCCACGTCCCGACCCCGATTCCCGGCTCCGCCCAGCTCCTGGAGCTGCTCGACGGGTTGCCGGTCTCCGGGCAGCGCGACCTGCTGCTGCGGCTCGCCCGGGAGCACTCCGACGACCTCGCGACGTTGATCGGGGAATGGGCGCACGGCGGCACCTTCCAGCGGCGCTGGGCGGCGGTGCTGGCCACACAGATCGGCGCGGCGCCGATGCTGGAGCCGCTGCTGTCGGACCCCACCACACTGGTACGCCGAGCCGCGCTCACCGGCTGGCTGACGCTCGCCGAACAGCGTCCCGAGCTGGTCGGGCCGCTGACCGTACAGATCGAGCGGTGGCCCCGTGCGGCGCGGCAGCGGTTCCCGTACTCGGTGAACTGGCGCCGGCTGCCCCGGGTCGCCGGGGCGCTGCTGCCGTGGGTACGCCGGCGGTACGGCGACGAAACGGCGGCGTGGCTGCTGCCCTGGTGCGAGCCCGCCACGATCACCCGGATGCTGCCTGTCATGGACGCCGCCGGCGAGCTGGACGCCGGCGCCGACGGGCTGGTGGCGCGGCACCCCGAGCTGCTCGCGCGCTGGATCGACCGCGAGCTGACCGGACTGAGTGGGCAGCGGCGTAGCGCGTGGTGGGGTGCCATGCCACGGCTGTGCGCGGCGCTCAGCGAACGACGTCCCGACCTGATCGTGTGGCTGCTGGACCGGCACCTGCCGGACGGGTTGCCGGCCGGCCTGATCCACTGGGTGCCGCGGCTGCTGCCGGTGCGTACGGAGTGGACGCTGCGGCGGCTCGCCGATCCCGAGACGCGGCTGAGGTTCTGTCACGTGCAGCCGTCACAGCGGCTGCGGCACGCCGTCGCGGAGCTGGACGGCGACGCGTTGACGCGGCTGATGACCGTGCTGCGGCCGTACCCCGACTTCGTGGCCCGGCTCGCCTGGTTCTGGCCGGGCGAGCCGCGGGCGGTGGTCTACGACCACCTCGATGAGGCGGAGCGGTGGCGGCTGCCGCTGGAGTACGTCCCCGTGCGGCGCCGGCCGTCCCACGTACGGGAGCTGTTGGCCCAACCGGAGACCTGGCGCGACCCCGACCGGGTACGCCGGCTCGCCACCCGGTTGCCGTTCCCGGAGGCGTACCGGGTGCTGGTCGCAGCGCGCGACACCGCGGGGCGGGAGGCCGAGCTGGCCGCTGCCGTGGCGGCCCGGCC
>JBOGDG010000284.1:0-5048 GCA_050701655.1 Micromonosporaceae bacterium | reverse complement strand
ACCTGGCGCAGCCCGGGCAGGGTGAGCTGGCGCGGCACCCGCAGCCCGGCCCCGGACGGTGCGGCGCCGGCCAGCCGGGCGAGCGTACGGAAGGTCTTCGAGGTCGCCACCGGGCGGTCCAGCTCGGCGGCGGCCGGGAGTCGGTCGGCCACGCCGTCGAGCAGCTTCTCCGCGTACTCGGTCAGCTCGTCGACCTGCTCCGCGGGCGGTGGGTCGCTGGCGAGCCGTTCCCGGGTGAGCCGGCCGGCGCCCAGCGGCAGCGACATCGCCAGGTCGGGCAGCTCGTCGATGCCGGACGCGATCTCCAGCGAGCCGCCGCCGATGTCGAGCACCAGCAGCCGGCCCGCCGACCAGCCGAACCAGCGGCGTACCGCCAGGAAGGTCAGCCGGGCCTCGTCGTCGCCGGACAGTACGTCCAGCTGCACCCCGGTCTCGTCCAGCACCCGGGCCAGTACGCCGGCGCAGTTGCTGGCGTCGCGTACCGCCGAGGTGGCGAACGCCAGCAGGTCGTCGGTCTCCAGCCGTACGCCGTGGTCGCGGGCACTGGCCACCGCCGCCACCAGCGCGTCCGCGCCGTCGGAGGAGAGCTTGCCGCTGGGCAGGATCTGCTCGGCCAGCCGGAGCACCGACTTCTCCGAGTACGCCGGCCACGGATGCCCGCCCCGGTGGGCGTCGACCACCAGCAGGTGCACCGTGTTGGAGCCGACGTCGAGCACCCCCAGCCGCATAGCTGAACCCTATGTCCCGGGCGGGTAACCCGCTGGGGCCTTGTACCGGGCGTACGCGTCGGTGTCGATGCCGGCGGCGATCGCCACCACCGCGTCCAGCGTCTCCAGCAGCTCCTCCACGGAGCGTTCCGCGGAGGATGTCTGGTCTACGGCGATCACGTCGCGGCCCTCCACCCGCCAGTCCACGTCGCGGTGCGCCCGGATCTTCTCCACGGCGCTGAGGTGCATCACCGCGCCCGCGGTGCCGGGGTCGGCGGCGTACACGTCGTACCGCTCGGCCAGGCCCGGGTCCTCGCACTCGAAGGCGTACCCGTAAGGCACCTCGTCGATCGCGCCCTCCCGGGGCACCAGCGCGAACCGGGGCAGCGGGCTGGGCAGCGCCGCGGCCACCACCACGTACTGCTCGAAGATCTCCGGGATATCCAGCTTGAGCCCGCCGCCGAAGCCGGACTGGGCGCCGGCGGTGCGGTCGTGCTCGGCGACCACGAACCGGTACGCCACCACCGGGAAACCGCCGCGTTCGGCGGTCACCACGTCCAGCGCGCGACGGTGGCCGACCGCGGCGAACGGCGGCGCCCCCCACCGGTCCACCAGCCCCGGATCCGCGTCGCGGTAGTCGAAGCCGTGCTCCAGCGCCAGGGCGCGCAGCGAGTCGATCGTGGAGACGTCGTCAGTCTGCTCATCGGTCACCCGACCATGCTGCACCATCGGGCTGAATGTCGGACACCCGGGCGTAGTCTTGCTCAATGCCCAGTGACGAACAGACCGCCCAGCGTGAGCACCCTGAGGTCGGCCTGGACTTCCCCCGGGAGTGGCTGGAGTTCACCGACCCGGCCGACCCACGGCATGTGGTGCGCGCCGACCTGACCTGGCTGCTGTCCCGCTGGTCGTGCATCTTCGCGAAAGGCTGCCACGGCATCGTGAAGGGCGGCGCCGCCGACGGCTGCTGCAGCCACGGCGCCTTCTTCACCGACTCCGACGACGAGCAGCGGGTACGCAAGGCCGCCAAACGGCTCACCCCGGAGACCTGGCAGTACTACCGCAAGGGCTTCAACCGCTACACCGAGATGGACGAGCTGGACGACAAGCCGGCCCGGCGTACCGCGATCGTGGACGGCGCCTGCGTCTTCCACAACCGGGAAGGCTTCGCTGGGGGGTACGGCTGCGCGCTGCACGCGCAGGCGCTGCGCGACGGCGTACACCCGCTGGAATACAAACCTGACGTGTGCTGGCAGCTGCCGGTACGCCGGGAGCAGGAGTGGGTGAAACGCCCGGACGGCAGCAAGGTGCTGCTGTCGGTGATCGGGGAGTTCGACCGGCGCGGCTGGGGCGACGGCGGGCATGAGCTGCACTGGTGGTGTACGTCGTCCCCGGAGGCGCACGGCGGCTCGCGTCCGCTCTACCAGGAGTACGAGCCGGAGTTGACCGCGTTGCTCGGCAAGCAGGCGTACGCGAAGCTCGCCGAGCTGTGCGCCCGGCGTGCCGAGCTCGGCCTGGTCGCCGTACACCCGGCAACCGAAGCGGCGCAGTCCGCCGCTCGCGGCAATACCTGAACCGGTCTAGGGCTCGAACTTGTAGCCGAGGCCGCGGACGGTGACGATGTGGCGCGGAGTGGACGGCTCCGGCTCGATCTTGGAACGCAGCCGCTTGACGTGTACGTCGAGCGTCTTGGTGTCGCCGACGTAGTCCGCGCCCCAGACGCGATCGATCAGCTGGCCGCGGGTGAGCACCCGGCCCGCGTTGCGCAGGAACATCTCCAGCAGCTCGAACTCCTTTAACGGCAGCGCCACATTGCCGCCCTCGACGGAGACCACGTGCCGGTCGACGTCCATCCGTACCGGGCCGGCCTCCAGGGTGGCCTGTACCAGCTCGGCCGGCTCGCTGTGGCGGCGCAGTACGGCGCGGATCCGGGCCACCAGCTCGCGCGGCGAATACGGCTTCGTCACGTAGTCGTCGGCGCCGATCTCCAGCCCGACCACCTTGTCGATCTCGCTGTCCCGGGCCGTGACCATGATGATCGGCACCGACGAGGTCTGCCGCATCTGCCGGCACACCTCACTGCCGGACATCTCGGGCAGCATCAGATCCAGCAGCACGATGTCGGCGCCGGCGCGCTCGAACTCGGTCAGCGCCTCCGTACCGGTGGCCGCGACGGAGACCTCGAAGCCCTCCTTGCGGAGCATGTACGACAGGGCGTCGGAGAACGACTCCTCGTCCTCAACCACAAGTACCCGGGTCACTTACTGCCTCACCTCGGTTGTCACGGGACGGCTGCCGGAATCGGCGGGTCCCTGGTTCTTTTCGGAGATTTCACCGGTACGCGGTGCTGCCGGGCTGACCTCGGCGGGGCCGGCGGGCAACCGCAGCGTGAACGTCGAGCCGTGGCCCAGCACGCTGGTCACCGACACCTGACCGCCATGGTTGGTGGCGATGTGCTTGACGATCGCCAGCCCCAGGCCGGTGCCGCCGGTGGCGCGGGAGCGGGCCGGGTCGGCGCGGTAGAACCGCTCGAAGATCCGGTCCTGGTCCTTGACGGCGATCCCGATCCCCTCGTCGATCACCGACAGCTCGACGTCTTCGCCGCGGCGTTCGGCGGTGATGGTGACCACCGTGTTCTCCGGGCTGTACGCGATCGCGTTGTCCACCAGGTTGGCGACCGCGGTGACCAGCAGCCGCTCGTGGCCGTACATCTTCAGGCCGCGCCGGCCGCCGATCTGCACCGTGATCTCCTTGGCGCTGGCGGCGGTGCGGCTGCGGTCCAGCACCTCGTTGACGATCCGGTCCAGCGCCACCAGCTCCAGGTCGGGCAGCGGCTCGCCGCCCTGCAGCCGGGACAGCTCGAGCAGCTCGGCGACCAGCCGGCCGAGCCGGGTCGACTCGTGCTGGATCCGTTCTGCGAAGCGGCGGGCCGCCTCGGGGTCGTCGGTGGCGTCCAGCAGCGCCTCGGAGAGCAGCTGCAGCGCGCCCACCGGGGTCTTCAGCTCGTGGCTCACGTTGGCGACGAAGTCGCGGCGTACCCGCGCCACGCGGTGGGCGTCGGTCATGTCCTCGACCTCGATCGCCACGTGCTCGGCGCCGAGCGCGACGGCACGCGCCCGTCCGCCGAGCGGCTCGGCGTGGGGCATCGGGAGCTCCAGCTCCACGTCGCGGGCGACGCCGGAACGGCGTACCCGGCCGGCGATGGAGCGCAGCACCGAGTGGCTGACGCTGCAGCGCCCGTCGGTGTCCCGGATCAGCCCGAGCTGCCGGGCGCCAGGGTTGGCGAAGACCACCTCGTCCTCGGCGCTGAGCACCAGCACCCCGACCCGCAGCACGTCCAGGCTGAGCCGCGCCAAACTGTCCACAGTGGTCGGTGGGGTTTCGGAGCTCGGGAGCGTGGGCACCGGGTCGGCGCTGGTCACGGCCGGCTCCGGGGATGGCTGCCCCACGGCCTCGGAGCTGTCCCGGCCACGCGTCTCGGAGCTGTCCCGGCCACGCGCGGCGGCACGCAGTGCGAGCACCCCGACGGTGGCTCCAGCGACCACTCCCACCGCGGTACCCACGGTGAAGGCTCCGGCGACATCCACGAGGCGATCGTAGGCCGGGTTACTGGAAGGTGACGGCAGAAACGGGACATAATGGTACGGCGGCCGGCAAAGTTCATCGCCTTGACGAGCCTCGTTCACAGCCGTTAACCGAGCGTACGTCTCCTGGACGGTAGCGTCGCGGGCGTTGGTGTCGTACTCGAAGGAGCGGATGATGCGCGAAGGGTTCCAGGCAGACCTGGCGGAGCTGGGCCAGCTGCTGGTTTCGATGAGCGTCTCGGTACGCAGCAACATGCAGGAAGCCACCCAGGCGCTGCTGGACGTGAACCGGCCGGTGGCCGACATCGTGATCGCCGGCGACGCCAAAGTGGACGCGCTGCACCAGCGGGTCGAGGAGCGGGCCACCGAGCTGCTGGCCCGTCAGGCGCCGGTCGCCAAGGACCTGCGGATGGTGCTCACCGCGCTGAAGATCGCCGGTGACCTGGAGCGGATGGGCGACCTGGCGCAGCACGTCGCCAAGATCGCGCTGATGCGGCACCCGCAGCCGGTGGTGCCGCCGGAGCTCGTCGAGGTGTTCCGCGAGATGGCCGAGGTGGCGTACCGGATGGCGGACAAGGCGACCACGGTGCTGGACACCCGCGACGCCACCCAGGCACTGGAGCTGGAACGCGACGACGACGAGATGGACGCGCTGCACCGCAGGCTGTTCGAGGTGGTGCTGGGCGACTGGAAGCACGGTGTGGAAGCGGCGATCGACATCACCCTGCTCGGCCGGTTCTACGAGCGGTACGCCGAC
>JBOGDG010000283.1:0-5050 GCA_050701655.1 Micromonosporaceae bacterium | reverse complement strand
GTCCAGGTCGTCGGCGAGCCGCTGCCGCACCGCCTGGCGTACCGCCGCGGCGTCCGGACCGGTCTGCCGCCGGGCCGCCTCCCGCCACTGCGCCAGCCGCACCTGCCCGGTCTTGAGCACCTCGTCGGTCCACTCCCGGTCGGCCCGGTAGTGGCCGGCCAGCAGCGCCAGCCGGATCGCCATCGGCTCGATCTTGTCGCCCTGCTGGTCGCCCCGCAGCCGGGACACGAACACCAGGTTGCCCTTGCTCTTGGACATCTTCTCGCCGTTGAGCCCGATCATCCCGGCGTGTACGTACGCCCGGGAGAACGGCGTACGGCCGGTGAGCGTCTCCGCATGCGCGGCCGAACACTCGTGATGCGGGAAGATCAGGTCGTTCCCGCCGCCCTGTACGTCGATCTGCTCCCCCAGCAGCCGCAGCGCGATCACCGTGCACTCGATGTGCCAGCCGGGCCGGCCCGGACCCAGCGAAGCGGGCCACGCCGGCTCGCCGGGGCGGGCGCCGCGCCATAGCAGCGGATCGAGCGGGTCGCGCTTGCCGGCGCGCTCCGGGTCGCCGCCCCGCTCGGCGGCCAGCTCAAGCATCAGCGCCCGGTCGTAGCGGGACTCGTAGCCGAACCGCCCCGACGCGGTGATGTCGAAGTACACGTCGCCGGTGCCGTCCTCCAGCCGGTACGCCGCACCCAGCTCCAACAGCCGCTCGATCTCGGTGACGATCTGCGGGATCGACTCCACCGCCCCCACGTAGTGGTGTGGCGGCAGCAGCCGCAGCTTCTCCATGTCCTCCCGGAACAGAGCGGTCTCGCGCATCGCGAGCACCACCCAGTCCTCGCCGTCGCGCTCGGCCCGCTCCAGCAGCGGATCGTCGATGTCGGTGACGTTCTGGACGTACCGCACCGGGTGGCCGGCGTCGGCCCACATCCGGTAGATCAGGTCGAAGGCGATCATCGTCGCGGCGTGCCCCAGGTGCGCCGCGTCGTACGGCGTGATGCCGCAGACGTACATCCGGGCCGGCTGACCCGGCTCGGGGGCGATCTCGCGGACAGCGTCGGACGCGGTGTCGTACAGGCGGAGCGGCACGCTCTCTCCGGCCAGCCGCGGCAGGGCGGGCGCCAACCAGGAATCCATGACCGCCAGCGTATCCACGGCCTCCGACACCGCCTCGACTGTCCGGTGGACGACAGGACGCATGGCAACCCCCTATCAGGAGGTACGAAGCACGCATGGGCACCGTCGTCGTCGCGCTGGAGCGGGGATTCACGGGCCACCACGTGCTGATCCGGGTCGACGACAACGTGGTGCTGGATGCGACGAACGTCACTACCGATCCGAGCAGCGGCGTGGCCGGATCGGTCGCGGTCGACACCGGCCCGCGCTGCCAGGTCGAGGTTTCACTCCCAGAACTCGATCTGGTACGCCAGCGCCAGCTCGACGTCGGCCAGCTCACCTATCTGCGCGTCTCGCTCTCCGATTCCGAAGAGCTGACCCTCTCGCTGGTGCTCGAAGGCCCCCGCTACATCTGACCGGCGCGACGGCCGCCGGGCCGGCCACGCCCGGGCCGGGACCGCTACATCGGGGGCCAGGGCAGCGGGCGATCGTCGTACGGCTCGGGGTAACGCTCGGTGGCGAGCAGCCGGCGTATCCGGGCGGACAGCGCGGTGATCTCGCCGATCGTGATGTGCTCGGCCAGCTCGGCGGACAGCTCCGGCTCGGCCAGCATCGCCCGCAACCGTCGCAGGGCGTCCAGCGCCGGCGGGCCCAGTGGCTCGTCGGCCCAGCCCCAGAGCACCGTACGCAGCTTGTCCTCGGTGTGGAGGCAGACGCCGTGGTCCACCCCGTACACCCGGCCGGCCGCCGTGAGCAGGTGCCCGCCCTTGCGGTCGGCGTTGTTGATCACCGCGTCGAAGACCGCCATCGCGGCCAGCCGGGGATCGTCCGCGTGCGCCAGCAGGTACGGCCGGCCCTCCTGCGTAGTCAGCTCCGCCACCGCCAGCCAGTCCGCCGGTACGTCGTCGGCCGGCACCAGCCCGACCAGCTGTTCGGCGCCGTCGGCGTGGGCCTGGTCGATCCAGAGCTGGCACGCCCCCGGCCCCAGCGGCCCGTCCCGTAGCACCGTCGGCGGCACCAGGTCCCACCCGCCCGCGACGGAGATCCGGTACGCCGCCAGCTCCCGACCGGCGAGGGTCCCGTCGGGGAAGTCCCACAGCGGGCGCTCCCCGCGTACCGGCTTGTAGATGCAGCGGGCAGAGACCCCGTCGTGGGTGATCACCGCGCGCAGCGTCGCGTTGGACGCGTCGGCGAGCAGCCCTTCCGGCTCAAGCTCGCCATGCCGCAGCAGCGTCAGCGCAGCGGCCTCCTCCAACAGCCCGGCCGACTCCTCCGGCAGGGTTGCGGGCGCCTCCCGCGCGGGCTCGGCCATCCCCGCTACCGCCGGTAACCGTTGTGCCGGGGGCAGAGGTGGCCGGCCGGATCTATCGGGTTGCCGCACAGCGGGCACGGCGGACGTCCGGCGGCGACCAGCCGGCGGGCCCGGTCGATGAACGCCCGGGTCTCCTCGGGCGTCAACCTCACCCGCAGCCGATCGAGGTCCTCGTCGTCAGGGTCGGGGAGATTCAGGTCGGTCTCGTCGGCCTCGTCGGCCTGCTCGGGACCCGCCTCGGCCTGTGCGATCGCCTCGATCAGTACGGTCCCCGAGTCCACATCCCACGCCAGCCCCAGGGTGCCGACCCGGAACTCCTCGTCCAGCGGGGTGTCCAGCGGCTCGTTGTCCTGGGGCAGCCCCTCGCCGCTCGGCAGCTCGACACCGAACCGGTTCGCCGCCTCGCTCAGCAGCTCTTCGAGCTTGTCGGCGAGCAGCGCGACCTGCATCTTCTCCAGCCCGACGCTGACCAGCTGGCCGCCGCCGCGCGCCTGCAGGAAGAACGTACGATCGCCGGGCTCGCCGACTGTACCGGCGACGAAGCGCTCGGGCGGCTCGAAGTCGTAGACGTGTGGCCCCATGGTGTTGACCCTAAACGGCCCGAGTTCCGGCGCCACCGCCCACCGCCGCGTCCGACGAATCGGACACCGATCCGGGCACCGCGAACAGCCCGGCCAGGTCGCCTCCGGTGTCGTTGAGCCGCACCAGGAACGGCCGCAGCGGGGTGTAGCGGATCACCGTGACCGCGCACGGGTCGACCACGATCCGCTGGAACTGGTCGAGGTGCAGCCCGAGCGCATCGGCGACAATCGCCTTGATCACGTCGCCGTGGCTGCAGGCCAGCCACACCGCGTCCGGCCCGTGCTCGGCACTCACCACCGCGTCGAACTCCCGGATCGCCGCTACCGCGCGGGCCGCGGTCGCGGCGAGCGGCTCCGCGCCGGTCCCGGGGAACACCGCCGCCGAAGGGTGGTACTGCACCACCGGCCACAGCGGGTCGCCGGAAAGCTCACTGAGTTTGCGTCCCTGCCAGTCGCCGTACCGGCACTCGCCGAGCCGCTCCTCGGTGGTCACCGTCAGCTCCGGCTGTCGTGCCGCCACCGCGTAGGCGGTCTGCTGACAGCGCCGTAGCGGGCTGCTCACCACGGCCTTCAGCGGTACGCCGGCCAGCCGCCCGGCGGCCGCCTCCGCCTGCTCGGCGCCGACCTCGTCCAACTCCACATCGGACCAGCCGGCCAACACCCCCTCCACATTGGTGGAGGTACGCCCGTGCCGGAGCAACATCACCGTGGCCACGCCGCCACCCTAGCCGGTTCCCAAGATTCGAACATATGTGCGACGATAGCCAGGTGGCAGAGGGGACCATCCTGCACGCCGACCTCGACGCGTTCTACGCCTCGGTCGAGCAGCGGGACGACCCCGGGCTGCGCGGCCGCCCCGTGATCGTCGGCGCCGGCGTGGTGCTGGCCGCCAGCTACGAAGCCAAGGCGTGCGGCGTACGCACCGCGATGGGCGGCTGGCTGGCCCGGCGGATGTGTCCGGGTGCGCTGGTGGTGCCGCCCCGGTTCTCCGCGTACGCGACGGCGAGCAAGGCCGTCTTCGAAGTGTTCCGGCAGACCACTCCCCTGGTCGAGGGGATCTCGATCGACGAGGCGTTTCTCGAGGTGGGAGGGCTGCGGCGGGTCTCCGGCAGCCCTCCGGCGATCGGGGCTCGGCTGCGTACGGCGGTGCGGGAGCAGGTCGGGCTGCCGATCACGGTCGGGGTGGCGCGTACCAAGTTCCTCGCCAAGGTGGCCAGCGGGGTGGCCAAGCCGGACGGGCTGCTGGTGGTGCCGCCCGACGGCGAGCTGGAGTTCCTGCATCCGCTGCCGGTGGAGCGGCTGTGGGGCGTCGGCCCGGTGACCGCCGGCAAGCTGCGCGAGCGCGGCATCGCCACCGTCGGGGTGGTGGCCCGGCTCGGCGAGCCGGCGCTGGTGTCGATGCTCGGGGTGGCGTCCGGGCGGCACCTGCACGCGCTGGCCCACAACCGCGATCCCCGGCGAGTACGGGTAGGCCGCCGCCGCGGCTCGATCGGCGCCCAGCGGGCGCTCGGGCGGCGACCGAAGACGCTCACCGACATCGACACGGCGCTGACCGGCCTGGTCGACCGGGTCACCCGGCGGATGCGGGCGGCGGCCCGGGTGGGGCGCACCGTGACGCTCCGGCTGCGCTTCGAGGACTTCTCCCGAGCCACCCGCTCCCGTACGCTACGCCGCCCGACGGCGCACACCGAGACCATCCTGGCCACTGCCCGGGAGCTGCTCGCGGTGGCGACGCCGATGATCGAGCGGCGCGGCCTGACCCTGGTCGGCATCGCGGTCGGCAACCTCGACGACGGCAAGGCGGTACAGCTGGAGCTGCCGTTCGACCGGCACGAAGGCCCCGACCTCGACGAGGCGCTCGATGCGGTAAGGGAGCGGTTCGGCAGCTCGGCGGTGACGCGTGGCGTACTGCTCGGGCGGGATCCCGGCTGGAGCGCGCCGATGCTCCCCGACTAAGAGCCTGTTTGGCAACCCCGGCCGAGGCGCGGCGAGGTCCATTTGTCGATCTGGCAAGCGTGCGAAACGGGTGCATACCGGTGTTGTATGCACC
>JBOGDG010000282.1:0-5069 GCA_050701655.1 Micromonosporaceae bacterium | reverse complement strand
CCTCGAGCGGGCGATGTTGGCGTACTCCAGGAGGGCGGTGATGGAGAGACCGTTCCAGGCGGCGACCACCTTGTCGTCGCGTGCCGGCTGGGGTCGCTCCCGGCGCGCCGCCAGCAGAGTCTCGCGCACCCGGCGCCAGCGCTGCGGATCGTCGGGCTCGGTCAGCAGCTGCAGCACGCTCGTACCGGGTTCGAAGCTGCCGGCGTCGGTGACCGAGAGCAGCTCAGCGGCCCAGTCGCCGTCCGCCTCCCCGAGTACGTCGCGCAGCTGCGCCGGCGTCCACGCGTACGTGGCGCCCTCTACGCCGTCGGTGTCGGCGTCCAGCGCGGAGGCGAAGCCGCCCTCCGGGGTCGCAAGCTCGTCCACCAGGAACCGCGCCGTCGCACCGGCCACCCGGCGCGCCAGCTGGTCGCCGGTCGCCCGCCACAGGTGGCTGTAGACGCGCAGCAGCAGCGCGTTGTCGTACAACATCTTCTCGAAGTGGGGCACCACCCAGCGCGCGTCCACGCTGTAGCGGGCGAACCCACCGGCGAGCTGGTCGTACATCCCGCCGCGCGCCATCCGCTCACAGGTGTGGCGTACCACCTGAAGGCTTCTGTCCGAACCGGTACGCGCGTGGTGCCGCAGCAGGAACTCCAGGCACATGCTGGGCGGGAACTTCGGCGCGCCGCCGAAGCCGCCGTCGACCGAGTCGTGCTCGCGCGCCAGCTGTGCCGCGGCGGCGTCGAGCAGCTCGGCGGTGAGCGGCTTGCCAGCCGCGGCTGGGCGTACCCCCTCGATCGCCTCGACCACCAGTTGGCCCTGCTGCACCACCGCGTCGCGCTTGTCCCGCCAGGCGTTGTCGATCGACTCCAGCAGCCGGATGAAGTTGTCCCGCGGGAAGTACGTGCCGCAGAAGAACGGGGCGCCGTCCGGCGTGGCGAACACCGTCATCGGCCAGCCGCCCTGCCCGGTCATCGCCTGGGTCGCGGTCATGTAGACCGCGTCGACGTCGGGCCGCTCCTCCCGGTCCACCTTCACCGGTACGGTGTACGCGTTCATCAGCCGCGCCACCTCGGGGTCCTCGAACGACTCGTGCGCCATCACGTGGCACCAGTGGCAGGCGGCGTATCCGACCGAGATCAGCAGCGGCACGTCGCGCGACCGGGCCGCCTCGAACGCCTCCGGCCCCCACTCCCACCAGTCGACCGGGTTGGCAGCGTGCTGCAGCAGGTACGGCGAGGTAGCGTCCGCCAAGCGATTCACGCCTCCATCGTCACACGACCCTCAGGACGCCGCCGGTCCGGACCTCGTGGTCTCACGGATGATGGGGGCAGGCAATACCGGAGAAGGGGGACGGGCTGGTGGACGGGCGTTGGCAGTTCTGGGTCGACCGCGGCGGTACGTTCACCGACATCGTCGCCCGTACGCCCGACGGCCGGCTGGTGACGCACAAGCTGCTGTCGGAGAATCCGCTGCGCTACCGGGACGCGGCGGTGGCGGGGATCCGTGCGCTGCTGGGCCTCCCCGGCGGCCCCTCGATCCCGGGCGGTGCTCCGATCCCGGGCGGTGCTCCGATCCCGGGCGGCCAGATCGAGGCGGTCCGGATGGGCACCACGGTCGCCACCAACGCGCTGCTGGAGCGCAAGGGCGAGCGCACCGTACTGGTGATCACGAAGGGCTTCGGAGACGCGCTGCGCATCGCCTATCAGAACCGGCCACGCATCTTCGACCGGCAGATCGAGCTGCCGGAGATGTTGTACGAGCGCGTGATCGAGGTGGACGAGCGGATCATGGCCGACGGCACCGTACTGCGGGCACCGGAGCTGGAACGGTTGGCGGTCCCGCTGCGGCAGGCGTACCAGGACGGGATCCGCTCGGTCGCGGTGGTCTGCCTGCACAGTCACCTGCACCCGGCACACGAGCGGCAGATCGGGAAGCTGGCCGAGCAGCTCGGCTTCGATCAGATCTCGTGCTCCAGTGAGGTCAGCCCGTTGATGAAGCTGGTGCCGCGCGGGGACACCACGGTGGTGGACGCGTACCTGTCTCCGGTGCTGCGCCGCTACGTCGACCAGGTGGCCGAAGAGCTGCGGCCCACCCGGGCACCGGACGCGGCCGCGGAGCAGCTGTGCCGGCTGATGTTCATGCAGTCGAACGGCGGGCTGACGGAGGCGGGGCACTTCCGGGGCAAGGACGCCATCCTGTCCGGCCCGGCGGGCGGCATCGTCGGCATGGTACGGATGTCGGAGCTCGCCGGCTTCGACAAGGTGATCGGCTTCGACATGGGCGGTACGTCTACCGACGTGTCCCACTACGCCGGGGAGTACGAGCGCGTTTTCCACACCCAGGTGGCGGGCGTACGGCTGCGCTCCCCGATGCTCGACATCCACACCGTCGCCGCGGGCGGCGGATCGATCCTGCACTTCGACGGCGGCCGCTACCGGGTGGGGCCCGACTCGGCCGGCGCCGACCCCGGCCCGGCCTGCTACCGCAACGGTGGACCGCTGACGGTCACCGACGCCAACGTGATGCTCGGCCGGGTCCAGCCCGACCACTTCCCGCACGTGTTCGGCCCCGGCGGCGACCAGCCGCTCGACGCGGAGCTGGTACGGCGGCGGTTCGCCGAGCTGGCGGCGAGCATCACCCGGCAGACCGGCGACGTACGGGGCCCCGAGCAGGTGGCCGAGGGGTTCCTGGCGATCGCGGTGGCGAACATGGCGAACGCGGTGAAACGGATCTCGGTGCAGAAGGGCCACGACGTCACCGGGTACGCACTCACCACGTTCGGCGGCGCCGGCGGCCAGCACGCCTGCGCGGTGGCCGACTCGCTGGGGATCCGTACCGTGCTGGTGCCGCCACTGGCGGGGGTGCTGTCCGCGCTCGGCATCGGCCTGGCCGACACCACCGCGATGCGCGAGCAGTCGGTGGAGCTCCGGCTGGAGCCGGCGGCGATGCCACGGTTGATCGATGTCGCGGACGCCGTGGAGGCGGCGGCCCGCTCGGAGCTGCTCGACGAGGACGTACCGGCCGACCGGATCCGGGTGAGTCGGCGGGTGCAGCTGCGGTACGACGGCACCGACACCACGGTCCCGGTGGAGCTGACCGACCCGGACACCATGGTCGCGGCGTTCGAAGCGGGGTACCGGCGTACGTACTCCTTCCTGATGGACCGCCCGCTGATCGCCGAGGCGGTCTCGGTGGAAGCGGTCGGCCTCACCGACCAGCCGGACCTGTCCCAGGCGGCCGCACCGGAAGCCAGGGGTGGGGGTGGCGCAGCAGTGGCCACGGTGCGGTTGCACAGCGGCGGTACGTGGCGCGAGGTGCCGTTGTACGAGCGGGAGCAGCTGCGGCCGGGCGACACGCTCGACGGCCCCGCGATCGTCGCCGAGGCGAACGCGACCACCGTGGTCGAGGACGGCTGGCGCGCCACGCTGACCGGCCACGGGCACCTGCTGGTGGAGCGGGTGCGCGCCCGAGCGGAGGCGTCCGACGCGACCACCGAGGCGGATCCCGTACTGCTGGAGATCTTCAACAATCTCTTCATGTCGATCGCCGAGCAGATGGGCGCCCGGCTGGAGTCGACCTCGCAGTCGGTCAACATCCGGGAGCGGCTGGACTTCTCGTGCGCGCTGTTCGACCCCGGCGGCAACCTGATCGCCAACGCACCGCACATGCCGGTGCACCTCGGCTCGATGGGCACCAGCGTCAAGGAGGTCATCCGGCGCCGCGCAACAACCATGCAACCCGGCGATGTGTACGCGGTCAACGACCCGTACCACGGCGGCACCCACCTACCCGACGTGACCGTGGTGACCCCGGTGTTCGGCGAGCGGGAGATCCTGTTCTACGTGGCCTCGCGCGGGCACCATGCCGAGATCGGCGGGCTCACCCCCGGCTCCATGCCCGCGACCAGCAGGAACGTGCACGAGGAGGGCGTGCTGTTCGACAACTGGCTGCTGGTCAGCGACGGCCGGTTGCGGGAGCAGGAGACCCGCCGGCTGCTCGCCGAGGCGCCGTACCCGTCCCGGGACCCGGACACCAACCTGGCCGACCTGCGCGCGAAGATCGCCGCCAACATCAAGGGTGTCGAGGAGGTCGGCAAGATGATCGACCACTTCGGGCTGGACGTGGTGCAGGCGTACATGCGGCATGTGCAGGACAACGCCGAAGAGGCGGTACGCCGGGTGATCGACGCGCTCAGGGACGGCGAGTACCGGTACGAGATGGACTCCGGTGCCGTGATCGCCGTACGGGTCACCGTGGACCGGGACCGCCGCACCGCCACGATCGACTTCACCGGTACGTCGGCCCAGCTCGACACCAACTTCAACGCACCATCGTCGGTGGTCACCGCGGCGGTGCTGTACGTCTTCCGTACCCTCGTCGCCGACGACATCCCGCTCAACGACGGCTGTCTGCGGCCGCTCCGCCTCGTCATCCCCGAGGGGTCGATGCTCGCGCCGCGTTATCCCGCCGCGATCGTCGCCGGCAACGTCGAGACATCGCAGGCGATCACCGGCGCCCTGTACGCCGCACTCGGGGTCCAGGCCGAAGGCTCCGGCACCATGAACAACATCACCTTCGGCAACCAGCGGCACCAGTACTACGAGACCGTCGGCTCTGGATCCGGCGCCGGGGACGGGTTCGACGGGGCATCGGTGGTACAGACCCACATGACCAACTCCCGGCTGACCGACCCCGAGGTGCTGGAGTGGCGGTTCCCGGTGCTGCTCGAGGCGTTCGCCATCCGGCACGGCAGCGGCGGCCACGGGCGGTGGCACGGCGGCGACGGGGCGGTACGCCGGATCCGCTTCCGGGAGCCGATGACGGTCAGCACCCTGTCCGGCCACCGCCGGGTCCCCCCGTACGGGATGGCCGGTGGATCACCCGGCGCCCTGGGAGCCAACCGCGTGGAGCGCGCCGACGGTAGCGTCGTACAGCTGGCCGGGTCCGACTCGGTCGATGTGGCAGCCGGTGACCTGCTGGTGATCGAGTCCCCCGGCGGCGGCGGATACGGCCGCGCCTAGGGTTGCCGGCTGCGGCTACTCGCCATGGCCGGCGCCGGCCGGCGGCGGCTAGTCGCCGTGGCC
>JBOGDG010000281.1:0-5096 GCA_050701655.1 Micromonosporaceae bacterium | reverse complement strand
GTCCGGCACCTTCCCCAGCGCGGCCAACAGGCCTGTGCCGGACAGGCGGTTGGCATCGGCTGCGGCGGCTACTTGAGCAAGAACCGGGCTGATCGGCGATGATGAGGACGCGGGCATGGTTCCCTTGGTGATCAGGTGGTGTAGGAACCTTCATGATCACCACCGGGGCCATGCCCGTCCTGCTACCTCCCCGACGTGTCGCCTGCCATCACCGCGGTGAGCGCCCGGTTACGGTCAAAGCAGCGGCCCGGGTGACCCGTGACGTGCCACACCGCACCGTCGTCGGTGTATGCGCGCTCGCCGCACCGGTCGGAGACCATCTCGGTGTCGGTAATCCGGATCGCCATCACCACACCTCCGACGGGTCGCGGTCGCGCAGCTGGGTACGCAGCCGGTCGACCTCGCCGAGCAGCGCCTCGACGTACTCCCAGGACCGGCACAGGTATCGGGCGTGCGAGCAGTCCAGGTCGGCTATCTGGTCGCGGTACGGCGCCTCCCGCACCGCGACGGCCGTGGCGTTCTCCAACAAGCCGAGCCGGGCGGCGTCCTCAGACCAGACCGGAAAGCAGGGCTGCGCGTCCTGCATTCCGAGGCGGTTGAACGCCATGACCATGATCCGGCCGTGGCCGGTCGTCGACAGATAGATCGGGCCGGAGGTGTTGCCACCCCACCGCCACGGGCCGGGCGTCCTGCCGGTCACCTCGACGTGGTGCTGACGGATTTCATCGATACGCGGACGTGGCTGAGACACTGTGGTGGCTCCTTTGCGAAGGGGTTGTGCCCCGGAGCGGGTTGTTGCTTGGCGGCTTTCAGGTCGCTCCGGGGCCACGAGATGTGCGGGTTCAGACGCGGCCCGGCCGCGGGGTGAAGACGGCCGCCGCCGCTTCCTCGTCTTCGGTACAGGCTTTCGGGGCGCCCGGCTGGATCACGACAACCTTCAGCTCGTCTGACTGGACGGCGAATCGGTTGAACGCGGCGATGGACAACACGCTCCAGGTGGCGAGTGCGATACCGGCGGCGAGGTTGCGGCCGTCAGGTGCCGAGCCGGCCCAGACCATCGCGGTGCTGGCGATACCCATCGCCGCCCAGCCGACGCGGGCGCCGCTGGCGCCGACGCTGGCGAGGATGAAGGTGCCGAGGGTGACGGCGACCCAGATCCACCAGATGGTGTCGGCACCCATCGGCACCTGCGCGGCGTGTGCCTCGATGTAGGAACGGATCGGGTCGGTGATCGTGCGGGCGGCCGGCTCTGCGAGGTCGCCGAGCGTATGACCGGTCCAGCTGATCACGCTGATGATGCCGGCGAGGATGGCGCCGAGGAGCCAGAGCACGGCGAACGCGACGGCGAGGACGATGCCGAGGACGATCGCGGCGCCGGCCGTGAGCACCCAGGTGACGGGCTCGCTGACGTACGCGCGGGTGGTGCTCCAGGGGCGGGGTGGGTTCTGGTCGGTGTGGACCAGGTCGTGGCTGTTGGGCGATGACAAGCGGAATCTCCTTGGGTAGGCGAAAGCCGCCAGCGACTCCGCTGGCGGCTCGGGGCGAATGTGATGGGTGTGCGGTCCTCAGTGGACCTCGAAGCCTTCGTGGTCGACCGCGCGACGAAGATAGGCGATCCACCTGTCCCAGTAGTTCAGCTCGTTCTGCGTACTGAGCAGGCGCTCAGCTGCTCCAGCGCCGGCTGCTTCGTACGCGGAGAGCGCCGCCTTGATCTCGTCGGGTGTGACGATCCAGCCGTCGTTGGTGAAGAACTTGTGGCCGGGAATGGCATGGCCGCCGCGCGGATGTGCACGCAGGTGCCGCCGCCTGGTCTCGGTGTAGTCGCGGGCCTGACGCAGCTCCTCCGACGTCGCGTGGGTTGGCTCGCCGTACGCCAGCTGGTAGGCGATCTCCTCGATGTGCGCACCCGGTGACGGCGGCCAGGGGCCGGGCGGGCGCGAGTCGTACAGCATCCCCAGCTGCTGCATCGCTTCATAGAGCCTGCCCATGCCGCCGAGGTTGAGCTGTAGGTAGCCGTCGCCGGTGGTCGGCTCGACGACCATGCGCATGTCGTACCCCATCGATGGTTCCCTTCTGTGTGGTCGGCTGATGGTCACGACAAAGGCCGAGACCACCGCGGGTCCCGGCCTTCATCGAAAGGATCAGCTGATCCGGTGTTCGGTACGGGCGACGAGCTGGTGGCGGCGGTTCACGCCGTCGCCGGTGCTCTCGACGAGACCCTGGTCGCGCAGCTGGTCGAGGGCGTTGCGTACCTGCCGGTCGCTGCAGCCGATCGCGCGCCGCAGCTCGTCGGTACGCCACGGCTGGCGATCGGCCAGCAGGGTGAGCACCTGGTCGGCGACCGTACGCCCGCTGGGCCGCTCTGGCTGAGCGGCGGACCGGCGCTGGAACGGGATCACCTGGGCGAGCCCGTTCAGCGCGGCCGTCAGCTCACCCATCGCGGGGTTGAGTACGGTGGCGCGCTCCAGGTCGCCGGCGAAGGTGACACGCGGCGGAGCGGACGGCAGGGTCGGCGCGTGGCTCGCGCCGGGCTTGGCGACATCGCCGAACGCCGCGGCGTCGATCGGGTGCTCCGGTGACCGGCTGCCCTTGGTGGCCCAGCCGTAGGCGTCGTCGACGAACCGGACCCGCATCATGGCGCCGCGTTGCTCGGCACCGATGAGGTAGCCGACGCCGGCGGTGGTGCCGCCACCGTTGGGCCATTCGGCCGGGATGTCGTACGGGTCGACCGGGAGCCGGCCGCCGGTGGCGATTTGGCCGCTGAGGCGGTCGCCGGTACGCAGCACGATGACGTTGCCGCCGGTCAGCTGCGAGCGCAGCACTCGACTGTTGCCGATCTGCGTGACCGATGGGTCCTGCACGATCAGCCGCAGCTTGATCCCGCACTTGCGCGCCATCTTCGCGATTCGCTCTGCGGCCTGTGCGGCGTCGGGATCGTCGAGTACGGCGTGCGCCTCCTCGATCGTGACGACCATCAGCGGCAGCCCACAGCCGGGATACCACTTCGGCAGGCCGCGCCGCTCACGGCCTTGCTCGTCGACCCACTTGAGGTTGGCGAGCAAGTGGTTGCGGTCGTACATCGCCCGCTCGACGCGTTGCAGCAGCTCCAGGCCGGTGACGGGGTCGCCGGCGAAGCGGTGCACGTGGTCCGGCCAGTCGGGTACCGACTGCCCGGCCTGCGGGTCGATCAGCACCGTGGTCATCAGGTCTGAGGCACGCTCCTCGGCCAGCAGCAGGTTGAGCAGTGCGCTCTTGCCCGCACCGCTGGTGCCCGCGATCAGGTCGTGGATCGGCCCGATCTCCGCCCACCACCGGTACCGGGTCGGGGACCCGTCGGCGTACGGCCCGAGGGTGCTGCTGCCGGTGCGCTGGTCGAGGGTCGGTCCGGCCCAGCTGGTCGATTCACGCAGCGGGTTGCTGGTGAGCACGACCAGGAGCGCCAGGTGCAGCTGCCCGGTCGGGTGCGCGTCGATGTAGACCTCGCCGGCGGCGGCTTCGTACGCGCTCAGGATCCGCGGCGTCGCCGCGATCGCGTCGGAGGTGACGTGGACGCCGCGCTCCAGTCCGATCGAGGCGCGCCAGCCGTACCGGAACCGGATCGGCTCCCCGAGGCGCGACTTCGCCAGCGCCCCCCGCTGGGTCGCCACGTGCTGGGCCCAGGTCTGCAGGATGCGCACTGACTCCGGTTCGGGTGCCGGTTCCGGCTCAGGCTGGGGTGCTGGCGCCGGCGCAGCTGGCTGGTACGCGTCGGCGCGGTGGCGCCACCACCAGGGCGCGGCCAGGATCGCGCCGGCGAGCCACATGAGCCCGGCCACCGGCGGCGCCGTACCGAGCCAGGTGCCGACGAGCCCGGTGACCCAGGCGCCAGCGAGGGTGCCAATCGCCCAGGTCCGCTCGGCGCGGGTGGCGAGCTTGCGCCAGACGTAGAGCGCACCGGCGGCCACCAGCGCGGCGCCGCCGAATAGTGCGAGCTGCAGGCCGTTCGCCGAGGCGTGGAGCAGCTCAGCGACAGCGACCAGGCCACCGGTGGCCGCCAGCGGTGCGAGCGCTCGCCAGTGCCGGCGCAGCTGCTTACCAATGCCGGGTTGCTCGGCCTCGGCGGCTGGCGGTTTGTCGCGGGTGGCGACCTCGCCTGGTACGCGTACGGCGGGCAGCCGTGAAGCGGCGACCGCGCCGAGTTCCGGTCGTTCGGCGGAGTCCTCCACCTTGATCACCCTTCCTTGGTCGTACGCGGCTGAGCAGACATCGGAGCCGGCGGCCCGCCCGCCGCCGACTCTGATCTCGGCTCAGAACGCGGAAGGCCGGGGGCGATCAACCCCCGGCCGGTCCGGTCATTGCGTGGTGCTGGTCATTCCTCGTAGTAGCGGGTCTGCGCGGCGCGAACCGGCGCGGACTTGACGGCCTCCTCGACGCCGCCGTGGCGGGCGTTGAGGTTGGTGACGGTGCCGCTGGCGGCGGAGCTGGCGGCCTGGACCTGGTCGACGAGCTGGGCGACGTCGCCGAGCGTCTTCTGGTCGACCTCGTACTCGGCGAGGCCGGCCTGCATGTGCTCCAGGGCTTCGGAAGCGGCGGCCAGCACGCGGGAGACCGCGGCGAGCTGGATGCGGGTGGATTCGATGCCGGTGATCTCACCGACGCCCACTGTGGGCTGCGGGACGGTCATGGTTCCTCCTGGCTGGTTGGTGGTGTGCGGTCGGAACGCGGCAGCGGCGGGGGTGAGCCCGTCGATGTCGCTGGGTTCGGGCTGTATGAAGTCGACGATCAGGTCCGGATCCGGTCCGGTCTCGTCGGTGACGAATTCGCCGTCGATCACGACCAACGGCGGCTCGGTGTCAGGCCCGCTGGGCGCCGGCTCGTGCTCCGGCGGTACGCCGTTGCCGGGCGGTGCCTCGTGATCGGGGTCGGGTTCCGGATCCGGAGGTGGGTCGGGGTCGATGGTGAACTGGGTTCGGGGCCGGCGCCGGAATCGCCGCCTGGCGGCGGTCCAGGCGGTACGGGACCAGCGTTCGCCGTACGCGGCGGCCCGGTCGCGGGTGGCCCAGCCGTCGCGTACTCCCTCGGCGAACGACCGGATCCCGAACCGAGCGGTGCGGTAC
>JBOGDG010000280.1:0-5101 GCA_050701655.1 Micromonosporaceae bacterium | reverse complement strand
CGGTGGCGGTGGCGCCAAGCCGCCCCTGGCACGGCCCACTCGCCGTACTCGCCGGCCTCGGGGCAGCGGCGCTGCTGACCCGTCACGCGGTACGCCGCGTCGGCGGCATCACCGGCGACGTACTAGGCGCCGCCCTGGAGCTCGCCGCCACCGTCACCCTGGCGGGATTCGCGATCCGATGACCCGGCATCCGTAGGCTCTGAGTCGAGAGGAGGTGCCATGGCTGCGCCCGCGTATCACTTGCCGGATTCCTGGACCGAGGCCGATCTCAATGCGTTGCCAGACGACGGGCACCGCTACGAGATCCTTGACGGGAGCCTGCTCGTGACGCCACTGGCCAATGGCTACCACCAGAGCATCGAGGGCGACCTCTACCTCGCCCTGCGCAAGGCGGCGCCACCTGAGTGGCGAGTGCTGACCAATATCGGAGTGCGTGTGCCCGCCGGCAACTTCGTCCCGGACATCGCGGTGGTGAGAGCAGAGGCAGACCTCAGCGCGACCTGGCACGACCCCGACACGGTTGGGCTTGCGGTGGAGATCGCGTCGAAGTCGACCGAGGTCAACGACAAGGGCAACAAGGTGATCAAGTACGCCGAGGCCGGCATCCCGGGCGTACTGGCGGGTGGCGCGCGACGGCGCGGTGACTGTGCACGCGCTGATCACCGAAGACCAGTACGGCATCATCGCGACCGTCAAGCCGGGCACGACCTGGACGGCGAACTACCCGTTCCCGGTTACCCTCGACCCCGCGACACTGGTCGCCGACCTGTAGCTACCGGTCCCCGTCGACCGGCTTCTCCATGCGGACCAGCGGCACCGGCGCTCCGCCGGTGCTGTCCTCGAGCCGCTCGACCGGGCGGAACCCGTACGCGGCGTAGAGCGGCTCGCCGGACAGCGTCGCCATCAGCGACAGCCGGGTGAACCCCTCGGCAGCCGCCGCCCGTTCGCACAGCGACAGCACCAGCCGGCCGATGCCACGGCGTACGTGTGACGGGCTGGTGTACATCGCGCGTACCCGCGCCGGCTCCACCGCCGGGTCGAGCAGCTGCGGATCCCGGCCGGGTGTGGTGTTGCCGCCGTAGAGGGTGGCTCTGCGGGACCAGCCGCCGCAGCCGACGATCTGCCCGTCCTCTTCGATCACGAAGTACGTGCCGTCGGCGATCAGCTGGTCGTCGATACCCATGATCGCCCGACTGGACGCGATCTGCGCGGCGTCGAGGAACCCCTTCTGGAGCTCCCCGATCGCCGCGTCCATCAGCTTGGCCAGCGCAGGCGCGTCATCCCCGGTGGCCAACCGGTACGTGAACCCCATGCCCCGATTCTGGCCTGCCGATGCCTACCGACTCAATCGGCCAGGACGGTCAGGAGCCGGGCCCGTCCGGTGCTCCGTCCAGCCGGTTGCCGTGCTTGTCGTACAGGTCGACCTGCACCGAGGTCGGGTCGGCGGCGCCCTTCGGGAGCACCGCCCACCACACTGTGATGTCGGGATCCTCGGACCAGGCGGCGGTCTTGACCTCCACCTGCTGAGCGCCGAGCTTCGCCGTGATCTTGGCGTACGGACCAACCGCCAGGCCCCAGGCCAGCGTCCGGCCGCCGGTCATTCGGAGGGTCGAGGTCCAACCACTCAGCCCGCTGTCGAACGGCAGCTTCCTCGGACCTTCGGGGGCAAGCCTGTCCCGGACCTTGCCGGTAGCGCGGTCGCGGAGCCCTTGTACGGCGCCCACGTAGTCCTTCTTACCGTGCAACGCGATGACGACCTCGCCGCCCCGGGCGCTGTCCTCGCCGGTGCGGATCAGCTCCCCGATCCGCGGCGCCTTGGCGGGATCGAAGCCCTTGTCCGGATCGATGCTCGGCGGCGCGCCCCTGGGCGGCCGGACTTCCTTGATGAGACTCCCGCCGGCGTCGTACGCCTTGACGTCGTAGTGGACGACGGCGTTCTCCCGGTCGCGGATCTCGTCCTCCGACGGTAGATCCGCCCAGAACACGATGACCTTCGGATTCAGGCTCAACCGATGCGACTGCGCCGGGTACACGCTCCGTTCACCTTCCCGGATCAGCCCCAACGCGCTGACAAACTCAATCCGCGCGGCGTCACCGAAGTAGAGCCCGTACCCGCCTCCAAGCCCGGACATGGACGTGCTCACGACGTGGCTTCCCACCTGCGAGTTCTTCGTCAGCTCCGACAAGACACTGTCGCTCGGTCCCCCGGCGCCTGTACCGGGACGCACGTCACGGCGGCCGGGGAGGAGAAAGCCGTGGTTGAGCGCCACGGAGCCCTGGTCGCTGACCGTGAACCACAGCACCTTCTCACCGCCGCCGAACTCCGGGAGGCCGGTACGGATCGGATCGTCGACGACCCGCCAGCCCGCTGGCGGCTCCGGGAGTGTGAGCCCACCCGGATAGGCGAGCTCGCCTACCCATGGCTTCAGCAACATCACGGGTACCGCGATCGCGAACAGCGCGAGCACCGCGATGCCGGCAACCAGCGACGCACGGCGGTTGCGTTGCCGGGCGGCGCGTTGGCGTACCCCCTCGAAAGAGGTTTTGAATTCTGGCTCCGCGGCGTGTGCGGTGAGCGCGGCGCGCAGCTCCTCCACGTCGTGGCTCATGGCGTTCCCTCCATCGCGACCGTGCTGGTACGCCCGCCGGAGTCGGCGAGCGCGGGAGAGGCGCGCAGCTTCTTGAGGGCGCGGAACGCGGTGCTCTTCACGGTGCCGATGGAGATGCCGAGCTCGTCGGCGGTCTGCGCCTCGGTGAGGTCGAGGTAGTACCGCAGCACGATCACGGCGCGTTCCCGGCGGGTCAGGGTCCGCAGCGCGGTCGCCACCGCGTCCCGATCGGCGGCGTCGGAGGTCGGATCGCCCACCCCTGTGCGATCCGGCACCTCCGCCACGCTGTACTCGCGCCAGCGGCGTCGCCACCAGTCGATGTGGAGATTCACCAGGACTTTCCGGGTGTACGCGTACGCGTCGGGCTGGCGTACCCGCCGCCATGCCCGGTACGTGCGCGCGAGCGCGTCCTGGGCCAGCTCCTCGGCTCGGCCGCGATCCCCGGTCAGCAGGTACGCCACCCGGCACAGCCGGTCGACGTTGCCACGCATGAACTCCGCGAACTGCTCGTCGGTGGAGCCTTCACCACGTTCGCTCATGGCACCCTCTTCAGCCGTACGTCCTGCCTCCGGTACGGCCGAGTCCGGCGAAAGGTTGTCGTGGTCACGGAACCGGCCCGCGACCACGACGCGCTTACTTCACGTGGGTGGTGACGAAGGGCGGCTTCACCACGGTCATCCGGCTGCGCCGGCCCCGGATGTCGACCTCGACCTCGGCGCCCTCCTCGATCCCGGCGGCGGTGTCGATCAGCGCCAGCGCGATGCCGACCTTCTGGGTCGGGGAGAAGGTGCCGCTGGTCACCTCACCGATGCGGGTCTCGCCGGCGTACACCTCCATGTGGGCGCGCGGGATGCCGCGCTCCACCGCCCGTAGCCCCCGCAGTACGCGGCGCGGCCGGGCCTCCTTCTCGGCGAGCAGCACGTCGCGGCCCCAGAACGCTGGCTTCTTCCAGCCGACCGCCCAGCCGGCGCGGGCCTGCACCGGGGTGATCTCCATCGACAGGTCCTGGCCGTGCAGCGGATACCCCATCTCGGTACGCAGCGTGTCCCGCGCCCCCAACCCGCACGGCTTCACCTCGACACCGGTGCCGAGCAGCGCGTCCCACACCGCGAGCGCGTCGCCCGACGGCGCCACCAGCTCATAGCCGTGCTCACCGGTGTAGCCGGTACGGCACACCACCAGCGACGCGCCGTCGACGGTGGCCTCGGCGAAGCTCATGTACTCGTGCTCGGTGGGCAGCTTCAACGCGCTCAGCAGCTCCGTCGAACGCGGCCCCTGTACGGCGAGCACGGCGTACTCGGTGTGCTGGTTGGTGACGGTGACACCCTCCGGGGCGGCTTCGGCGAGCCGCCGGCACACCTCGGCGGTGTTCGCCGCGTTCGGGATCAGGAACACGTGGTCCTCGGCGTACAGGTACGCGATCAGGTCGTCCACCACGCCGCCGGTGGCATCGTCGCAGCACAGCGTGTACTGCGCCTTGCCCGGCTCGATCCGCCGCAGGTCGTTGGTCAGGCAGGAGTTGACGAACTCCGCCGCGCCCGGGCCGCGTACCGTCGCCTTGCCCAGGTGGGAGACGTCGAAGATGCCCACCGCTTCGCGTACCGCGGTGTGCTCGGCGACCACGCCGCCGTCGGCGTACTCGAGGGGCATCTGCCAGCCGCCGAAGCCGGCGAACTTGGCGCCGAGCGCGACGTGACGATCGTGGAGCGGGGAACGCTGCAGGTCATCGGTCATGGGCTGGAACCTACCGCGCCGCCCGGACCGTACGACCGGCTGCTCGACCTCGACCTCGTTACCGCGCCGTGAACCTCGTAGCATCGCGGGGAAGCCCCACCCGACCAGTGCCGTTCGGAGACTGCTGGTACGCCGCCACGAGCCGTCGTACCAGCCGACTGAGGAGAATCCGTGACGTCCGTTTCGATCATCGATGGTGATCCCGCCGCCCTGCCCGCCGACGCCCTGGTCGTCGGGGTCTACCAGGACGACAGCGGTCCACAGCTGGCCGACGGCGCGGCGCCGATCGATGCGGCGCTGGGCGGCCGGCTCGCCGAGACCGTGACCCTGCTGGGTGGCACCGGCGCGGTCGGTGAGGTGACCAAGGTCGCGACGCTGGGTGCGGTGAGCGCCCCCGTGCTGGCGGTGGTGGGGCTGGGCGGCCGCGACGCGTGCACCGCCGAGACGCTGCGCCGCGCCGCCGGAGCCGCCATCCGGGCGCTCGCGGGAGCCACCGCGGTCACCCTCGCGCTGCCCACCTCCGAGATCGACGGCAACGCCAAGCCGGCCGACACGGTGGCCGCGCTCGCCGAGGGCGCGCTGCTCGGCGGTTACCAGTTCGCCGGCTACAAGACCAAGGCCGACCCGGGCCGCCGCGGCCCCGTCGGGGCGGTGTCGATCGTGGTGAACGACCGCAAGGACAAGGACGCCAGCGCCGAGCTGAAGCGGGCCACCGCCGTCACGGCCGCGGTCGCCCAGACCCGCGACTGGGTGAACAC
>JBOGDG010000279.1:0-5102 GCA_050701655.1 Micromonosporaceae bacterium | reverse complement strand
GCACTACTTCGACTGGGATCTGCTGCGCGGCAACCTGCAGCACCTGCTCAACGCCGGCCGGCACCGGGTGCACGAGCCGGCGTACGACCCGGATCCCGAGCGGTACGTGAAATGGGAGTACGCCCAGGGCTACGCCGACGGGGTGCACGACGCGCTCGCCGAGGCCACCGGCGAGCCCCGCGACTCATAGTCCTGGCCGGCCCGGCTCCCGCCGCCTTGCTTGCGCTCTCGCCGTCTTGCGGCTGCGGCCGGCCGGACTCCGCGGCTCAGAGCTCGGGAAGCTGCTTGGTGATCAGGCCCGTGTCGGGGTCCAGCGACAGCTCACTGGAGCTCCCCGGACTGGGCTTGTCGTCCCGGGTGTCCCGGCCGTCGCGCTCTTCCCGCCCCTCGCGCTCGGCGTCCTTGCCCTTCTTGCTGTCGGCACCAGGGGTGGGCAGCGCCGGCGTGGTCGGCACCGACGTACCGGGCGAGGTGGGGTTGTCGGACCCGCCGCCGGGTGAGTCACCCGTCTTGTCGCCGCCGTCGCGGTCTTTGAGCTCCTCGCGTACGGTGTCGACCTCGTTCTCCAGCTCCTCGCCTTCCGCGGAGTCGACCGAACCGGCGCGCCGGTCGGCTTCGTCCAGGTAGCGCTCGGCATCGGCGACGCGGCCCTCGTCGAGCGCCTTCTTCGCCTTGGCCAGCGCCGCCTCCGCGTCGGCCTGGGCCTGCCGGTCCGCAGCGGTGTCGGCGTAGATCACCTTGGTGATGGGCCAGAGCGGACTGCCCGGCTGCGCGTCGGCCGCGGCGACCGCGACGCTGCCCAGCCCGCCGGAGAGCCCCACCGCGATGGCGGCGACCATCGCCCGCCGCCGCCCGCGACGGCGCGGCGGCTCCAGGTCGGCCTCGCTCTGCGGCGGCTCCCGATCGGTGTCGGCCGGCCGCTTCACCCCATTGACCCGAGCCCCATTGACCAGGGCCGCCCCGTTGATCCTGGTCGCGCCGTTGACGCGCGCGATGCCGATCGCGGGGGCTACGCCATTGGCCCGCCGGGTCGCGTCCGGGGTGGCGCCGCCGATGTCCCGCGCGAGGTCGGTACGCCACGCGTACAGCGCCCGGATGGCTTCGTCGTTGGTGTCCGGGAGCAGCCCCGATCCGAGCTGGGTCAGCAGCTGGTCGTCGCGGGCCACCGCCTCGAGGTTGATCGCCGGGTCGTTCATGCCGGCACCTCGTCGAAGATCCCGGCCGCGAGGGTACGCAGCCGGTGCAGCGCCCGGTGCTGGGTGACCCGTACGGCGCCGGCGGACATCCCGAGGATCTCGCCGACCTCCTCGGCGGAGAGCCCGACCGCGACCCGCATCAGGATGATCTCCCGGTGGTGGGGCGGCAGCCGGTCGAGCACCGCCGAGAGCCGCCGTGCGGTGTCGCGTGCCATGGCGTGCGGCTCCGGACCCTGGGTGGGGTCGCTGCGTTCGGGCAGCAGCTCCACCGGGTCGGACATGTCGCGGGACGCCTTGCGGTGTGCGTCGGTCACCTTGTGTGCGGCGATACCGAAGACGAAGGCTGCGAACGGACGACCGACATCCTGGAAGCGTGGAAGTGCGTCGAGCACTGCGATGCACACCTCCTGAGCCACGTCGTCGGCGGTCGTGTACGCGCCGCTGCGGGTCTGGCCGAGTCGCGCGCGACAATACCTGACGACCATGGGACGGATCCGGGCAATAAGCTCGGAGACAATCTCAGGATCGCCCGCCGCTGCGCGGATGGCGAGCTCGGTGAGCTCGACCTCCTGTGGTGTCATCGCGCGTCTGCACCCTCCCGTTACCGACGCTCGGAACCGTAACCCGGATCACCCCATTAGGGCGACCGCTGTCTATGTCACAAATCGAGTTCGCTGGTTCGTTGCCCGCCGCTGCCCTGCTGCGTACCGCTGAGTAGTAGAACTAACAACTTCCTCGGTACGCGGACGGATTGGCAAGTGCGTCGGCGAGTTGATCTGTATGGAGCGGGTATCGAGAAGGGTTGCTGGCCGTAGCCGGGAGGATGGTCGTGGCCCAAGGGGTTCGTGCCTGTCGGTGACAGGCCTCGAGTCACGACCACCCTCCCCTTCCCCCAGGCCCCCTCTCGCGGCGTAAAGCTCTATGGGGGAGTCAGGAGACCAGGCCGGCGCGGAACGCGGCCGCCACGGCGTGTGCCCGGTCGCGGGCGCCGAGCTTGCGGAACAGCCGCCGTGCGTGCGTCTTCACCGTGTCCTCGGATACGAACAGCTGGCGGCCGATCTCGGCGTTGCTGCAGCCCTCGCTCATGCCGCGTAGCACCTGCAGCTCACGCTCGGTGAGTACGACGCGGTGGTTGCCGCCGCTCTCGCGTGGCACCGGCAGCATCGGCGCGCCGTTCGGGCAGATCATCAGAATGCCCCGGGTCAGCGCGGTCACCAGATCGTCGCCGTGTTCGCCGGTACGGATCACCCCGCGGGCGCCGGCGGCGACCGCGGCGGCGGCGACCCTGGGGTCCTCCGCGCCGACCAGCACCACCGCGGCCTGTGGGCTGCGGCTGAGCAGGCGCCGGGTGAAGTGCACGCAGTCGGGACGAGCCATGGCGGTGTCCACGAGTACGACATCGGCCGGCCGCTCCGACAGCCGGGCCAAGGCGTCCTCGCCGGATAACGCGGTCCGTAGCGCATTGGCGACACCGAGCCGGGCGGCGTAAGCCGTGATCCGCTGTGCCGCCGCCGCGCTACGCACGCATACAAGTACCGAACGCACTGGTCCCTCCTTCTTCCCTGAAGGTGAGACCGCGAAAGTCGCTCACTATTACGCGGTTTTCACGAACGTGTCCTATGCCACACCTGGGGGCCAGCGCGGTCATCGTACGAGGTCAGAGCTGATCTTCGGGATTCGTGACCGATAGACGCGTGTAACGGTTTGCCGGCGACCCGGCCTGGGTAGGCGCTGAGGAGATCACGGATGTGCCTGCCGTACGAAGGAGGGTTCGATGGCGGACACTCGCCGCCTGCCGGGTCCGATCGCGGACCTGTGGGACTGGCAGCTGCGCGGCGCCTGTCGTGGCGCGGACAGCGCGCAGTTCTTCCATCCCGACGGCGAACGCGGACCCTCGCGTTCCCGCCGGGAAGCCCGCGCCAAGTCGGTGTGCCACAGCTGTCCGGTACGGGCAGAGTGCGCCGCCCACGCCCTCGCGGTACGTGAGCCGTACGGGGTCTGGGGCGGCTTCACCGAGACCGAACGGGGCCAGATCGTCGCGTACGGCTGGGAGGACCTGGTGGATCCACGGCGTGGCCGCGTGGACATCCGCCAGCTGGAAGCGAGATTGCGCCGGGCGGGCCGCGATCTCGCGCGCGCCAGCTGAAACCTGCGCCGATCCCAGGTTCGTCAAGATCATGGGCCCTTTCACGTAGTGATCACCACGTGAAAGGGCCCATGATCATGAGCGGCGCGCAGCGCCTGGGCTAGGCGTACCCCTTCGGGTCAGAAACCCGGGCCGTGCTGGTGGCCGTGGCCATGCCCGTGGCCGTGACCGTGCGCGTGGTCGTGCTCCGGCTCGGCCGGCTTCTCGACCACCAGGCCCTCGGTGGTGAGCAGCAGCCCGGCGATGCTGGCCGCGTTCGCCACAGCGTTGCGGGTCACCTTCACCGGGTCGACGATGCCGGCGGCGATCAGGTCGGTGTACTCACCGGTGGCGGCGTCGAGCCCCTGACCGTACGTGAGGTCACGGACCTTGTTCACCACCACGTAGCCGTCCTGGCCGGCGTTCTCGGCGATCCACCGCAGCGGCTCGTCGAGCGCCTTGCGTACGATCGCCACCCCGACCGCGAAGTCGGCGTCGGCGTCGTCCAGCCCCTTCTCCAGGGCGCTGGCGGCGTGCACCAGGGCGGAGCCGCCGCCGGCGACGATGCCCTCGTCCACCGCGGCGCGGGTCGCCGAGATGGCGTCCTCGATGCGGTGCTTCTTCTCCTTCATCTCGACCTCGGTGGCGGCGCCCACCTTGATCACCGCGACCCCTCCGGAGAGCTTCGCGAGCCGCTCCTGCAGCTTCTCGCGGTCCCAGTCGGAGTCCGAGGCGTCGATCTCGGAGCGGATCCGGGCGACCCGGGCGGCAACCTCGTCGGCGGCGCCCGCGCCCTCCACGATCGTGGTGGCCTCCTTGGTCACCACCACGCGGCGGGCCTTGCCGAGCACCTCCAGCCCGACCGAGTCCAGCTTGAGGCCGACCTCGGGCGAGACCAACTGGCCCCCGGTGAGGGTCGCGATGTCCTCCAGCATCGCCTTGCGGCGGTCCCCGAAGCCGGGAGCCTTCACCGCGGCCGACTTGAAGGTCTTGCGTACCGAGTTGACCACCAGGGTGGACAGCGCCTGCCCGTCCACGTCCTCGGCGATCACCAGCAGCGGCTTGCCGGTCTGGACCACCTTCTCCAGCAGCGGCACCAGCTCCTCGACCGCGCTGATCTTGGAGTTGGTGATCAGGATGTGTACGTCCTCCAGCACCGCCTCGCCGGCCTCGGCATCGGTGACGAAGTGCGGCGAGATGTAGCCCTTGTCGAACTGCATCCCCTCGGTGACCTCCAGCTCGGTGGCCAGCGTGGAACCCTCCTCCACAGCGATCACACCGTCGTTGCCGACCTGCTCCATCGCGTTGGAGATCAGCTCACCGATCACCGAGTCCTGCGCGGAGATGGTCGCCACCTGGGCGATGTCGGATTTGGAGGCGACCGGGGTGGTCTGGGTCAGCAGGGCGTCGCTGACCGCGGCGACCGCGGCGTCCATGCCCCGCTTCAGCCCGAGCGGGCTGGCGCCGGCGGTGACGTTGCGCAGCCCTTGGGCGACCATCGCCTGGGCCAGTACGGTCGCCGTGGTGGTGCCGTCACCGGCGACGTCGTTGGTCTTGGTGGCCACCTCTTTGGCGAGCTGTGCGCCGAGGTTGGCGTACGGGTTGTCGAGTTCGATCTCCTTGGCGATGGTGACGCCGTCGTTGGTGATCGTCGGCGCCCCGAACTGCTTGTCGAGCACCACGTTGCGTCCGCGCGGGCCGAGCGTCACCCGTACCGCGTTGGCGAGCGCGTTGACCCCGCGCTCGAGCCCCGACCGAGCATCGTCGGAGAAGCTCAGAAT
>JBOGDG010000278.1:0-5119 GCA_050701655.1 Micromonosporaceae bacterium | reverse complement strand
GCCTCACGGTCGTCGGCGGCAGGCGGCGCTGGCCGGCGCCGACGCGCTCGACGGTGCGGTGGTACGCGCCGAGCCCGAGCCGCAGCACACCGTACCGATTCCGCGGAAGGCTGCCGAGCGCAAGCCGCCGGAGCATTCCCAGCAGCCGACCCGGGCCGAACAGTTGGCGCTGACCGGGGAGGGCGACTACAAGCTGCCGCCGCCCCGGATCCTGAAGCAGGGTCCGCCGGCGAAGAGCCGCAGCAAGGTCAACGACGAGGTGATCGCGGCGCTGCAGGAGGTGTTCGAACAGTTCAATGTGGACGCCGCCGTCACCGGCTTCACCCGCGGCCCGACGGTCACCCGGTACGAGGTCGAGCTCGGCCCCGGTGTGAAGGTGGAACGGATCACCCAGCTCTCCCGCAACATCGCGTACGCGGTGAAGTCGCCGGACGTACGGATCATCAGCCCGATCCCCGGCAAGAGCGCGGTGGGCGTGGAGATCCCCAACGCCGACCGGGAGGACGTCTCCCTCGGCGACGTGCTGCGCAGCCGGGTCGTCACCTCCGACCACCACCCGATGCTGGCCGCGCTCGGCAAGGACATCGAGGGCGGGTACGTCGCCGCCAACCTGGCGAAGATGCCGCACATCCTGATCGCGGGCGCCACCGGCGCCGGCAAGTCCAGCTGCATCAACGCGCTGCTGGTCTCGGTCCTGTCCCGCGCCACCCCCGACGAGGTACGGCTGCTGCTGGTCGACCCGAAGCGGGTCGAGCTGACCGCCTACGAGGGGATCCCGCACCTGGTGACCCCGATCGTGACCAACCCGAAGAAGGCGGCGGACTCGCTGCAGTGGGTGGTCCGCGAGATGGAAATGCGGTACGAGGACCTGGCCGCCAACGGCGTACGCCACATCGACGACTTCAACAAGAAGGTCCGCGCCGGCCAGATCAAGCCGCCGCCGGGCAGCGAGCGGGTGTACCGGCCGTACCCGTACCTGCTGGTGATCGTCGACGAGCTGGCCGACCTGATGATGGTGGCCCCGCGCGACGTGGAAGACGCGGTGGTACGCATCACCCAGCTGGCGCGCGCCGCCGGCATCCACCTGGTGCTGGCGACACAGCGCCCGAGCGTGGACGTGGTGACCGGGTTGATCAAGGCGAACGTACCGTCGCGGCTGGCCTTCGCCACCTCGTCGCTGGCCGACAGTCGCGTCATCCTCGACCAGCCGGGCGCGGAGAAGCTGATCGGCCGCGGCGACGGGCTGTTCCTCCCGATGGGGGCGAGCAAGCCGATCCGGCTGCAGGGCGCCTGGGTGACCGAGCCCGAGATCCACGACATCGTGAAGTTCTGCAGGAACCAGCGCGAGCCGGAGTACAAGGAGGACGTACTCACCGTCGTGACGGAGTCGAAGAAGAAGGTCGACGAGGATGTCGGCGACGACCTCGACCTGCTGCTGCAGGCGGTCGAGCTGGTGGTCTCCACGCAGTTCGGCTCTACCTCGATGCTGCAGCGCAAGCTGCGGGTCGGGTTCGCCAAGGCGGGCCGGCTGATGGACCTGATGGAGAGCCGTGGCGTGGTAGGCCCCAGCGAGGGCTCCAAGGCGCGTGACGTACTGATCAAGCCCGACGAGCTGGAGGAAGTCCTGGCTGGCCTACGCGGCGGCGAGTGAGCCGGGCACCCGATCGGGGCGAGGTCATTGACAAAGTCGGGCGAGGTGACTTATATCGACCTTACTCATCGGTAAGGTCTGGGGGCGTCATGCGCCGCAGTGGTTTCACCAGGAAGCTCGTCATGTCCGTCGCGGTCTGCGCCGCCCTCGCCCTCTTCGGGGGGTACGCGTCCGCGGAGCAGCCGGCGAAGCGGGCCAAGAAGCCGGCGGGTGCGCCGGGTGACGTGATCAGTGCGGAGCCGTTCACCGCGTACCTCGACCAGGCGAAGTTGATCCCGATCCAGGCCGACGCGTGGAAGATCCTCTACCAGTCGACCTCCGCACTCGGGGAGCCGATCGCGGTCTCCGGCTCCATCCTGGTGCCGGAGGCGGCGTGGACCGGCGCGGGGGAGCGGCCGATCATCTCGTACGCCATCGGCACCCACGGGATGGGCGACCAGTGCGCGCCGTCGTACAAGCTGCCCCGTGGCACCGAGAACGAGGCCGGGATCATGAACAACCTGCTGCAGCAGGGCTGGGCGGTCGCGGTCACCGACTACGAGAAGCTCGGTACGCCCGGCGTGCACACGTACACCGTCGGGATCTCCCAGGGCCATGTGGTGCTGGACGCGGCGCGGGCGGCGATGCGGCTCTCTGACGCCGGACTGTCCGCCGACGCGCCGGTCGGGCTCTGGGGCTACTCGCAGGGCGGCCAGTCCACCGCGTGGGCGGCGCAGCAGGCGGCCAGCTACGCGCCGGAGCTGGCGATCAAGGGCGCGGCGCCGGGCGGCGTACCAGCGGATCTGATCAGCATCGTCGACGACATCGACGGCGGGCCGTTCTCCGGGCTGATGTTCGCCGCCGCGCTCGGACAGGACAGCGCGTACCCGGAGCTGGATCTGGAGAAGTACCTCAACGACGCCGGGCGCGCCGCGATGGAGGACGGCAAGAACCTGTGTGTGGAGGAGGCCACCTCCAAGTACGCCTTCAAGAAGATCTCCGACTACACCACCAGCAACCCGCTGGACACCCCGGAGTGGCAGGCCCGGCTCACCGAGAACCGGATCGGCGGCGCCGGCACGCCGTCGATGCCGGTGTACCTCTACCACGGACTGGTCGACGAGCTGGTGCCGTACGACCAGGCGGCGGTGCTGCGTACCGAGTGGTGCGGCAACGCCGCGACGGTGCAGTGGCAGGACTACCCGGGCGAGCACGTCACCGCGTACATCGAGGCGGTGCCGGCGGCGACGCTGTGGATGCGGGACCGGTTCGCCGGCACCGCGGCGCCGAACAACTGCGCCAGCCTCTAAGTCGCGGCCAGCCGGCCTGTAGCCCGCAGCACAGCTCCCGATAGTGGTACGTGGTGGGCGGGTACCCTCGGTGGGTGCCAGTGCCTGATTCCCGTACCCCGGACAGCCGCAGCGTAGCGCTGCTCACGCTCGGCTGCGCCCGTAACGAGGTCGACTCCGAGGAGTTGGCCGCCCGGCTGACCGGCGACGGCTGGCAGGTCACCACCGACGGTGAGGGCGCGGACGTCGTACTGGTCAACACCTGCGGCTTCGTCGCGGAGGCGAAGCAGGAGTCGATCGACACCCTGCTCGCCGCCTCCGACACCGGCGCCAAGGTGGTCGCCACCGGCTGCATGGCCGAGCGGTACGGCAACACCCTGGCCAAGGAGCTGCCCGAGGCCGACGCGGTGCTCGGCTTCGACCACTACCCGGAGATGGGCGCCCGGCTGGACGCGATCCTGGCCGGCGAGACGATCGAGTCGCACACCCCGACCGACCGGCGCAAACTGCTCCCGATCTCCCCGGTGGAGCGCTCCGGCGCGGCGGTGGTGGTGCCCGGCCACGCCGCCGCCGACGATCGCGCGCCAGCCCATCTCAGGGTGATGCGAAAGCGGCTGGAGTCCAGCCCCGTCGCGTCCCTGAAGCTGGCCAGCGGCTGCGACCGGCGGTGCTCGTTCTGCGCGATCCCGTCCTTCCGTGGCGCCTTCGTCTCCCGTACCCCCGATGAGCTGCTGAAAGAGGCCGAGTGGCTGGCCGGCCAGGGGGTGCGCGAGCTGGTGCTGGTGAGTGAGAATTCCACCTCGTACGGCAAGGACCTGGGGGATCCCCGGCTGCTGGAGAAGCTGCTGCCGCAGCTGGCCGCGACCGACGGCATCGTCCGGGTGCGGGTGAGCTACCTGCAGCCGGCCGAGACCCGTCCCGGGCTGATCGAGGCGATCGCCACCACGCCCGGCGTGGCGCCGTACTTCGACCTGTCCTTCCAGCACTCCAGCGAGCCGGTGCTGCGCCGGATGCGCCGTTTCGGCTCCACCGAGCGCTTCCTGGAGCTGCTCGCGTCGGTACGCGAGCTGGCGCCGGCGGCGGGCGCCCGTACCAACGTGATCGTGGGTTTCCCGGGGGAGACCCGAGCGGATGTGGCGGAGCTGGAGCGCTTCCTGGGCGAGGCTCGGCTGGACGCGATCGGGGTGTTCGGCTACAGCGACGAGGACGGCACCGAGGCGGCGACGCTGCCCGGAAAGGTCAGAAAAGACACGATCAGCCGGCGGTACGACAAGCTGAGCGTTCTCGCCGACGAGCTCGTCACCGAGCGGGCCGCCGAGCGGATCGGCGAGATCGTCGAGGTCCTGGTCGAGTCCGACACCGACGGGGTGGTCGAGGGGCGCGCCGCCCACCAGGCCCCGGAGGTGGACGGCACCACCACGCTCGGCGCGGCCCGCGCGCTGCAGGTCGGTGACCTGGTACGCGCCCGCGTCGTCGCCAGCGACGGCGTCGACCTGGAGGCAGAGGTCATCGACGGGCCGATCGGATGACCAGCCCACCGCCGCCGGCCGCCGCGTCCACCCTGAACGCGGCGAACGCGCTGACCGTGCTCCGGCTGGTGCTGGTGCCGGTGTTCGCGTGGCTGGTGATCGCCTCCCAGATGACCGACGCGCCGTGGCGGATCGCTGCCGCGGCGGCGTTCGGGATCGCCTCGGCGACCGACTTCGTGGACGGCTGGCTGGCGCGGGCCTGGGATCAGGTCACCTCGTTCGGCAAGATCGCCGACCCGATCGCCGACAAGGCGCTCACCGGCGCCGCGCTGGTGCTGCTCTCCGGCTACGGCCTGCTCCCGTGGTGGGTCACCGGCCTGATCCTGGTACGCGAGATCGGCGTCACCGTGATCCGGTTCTGGGTGATCCGGTACGGCGTGATCGCCGCCAGCCGCGGCGGCAAGCTGAAAACCGCGCTCCAGATCACCGCGATCGTCTGGTATCTGCTGCCGCTGCCGGCCGCGCTCGCGGCGCTGGCGCCGTGGGTGATGGCCGCCGCCGTGGTGGTCACCGTGGTCACCGGCTTCGACTACACGCTGCGGGCGTGGCGGCTGCGACGCTCCGCGACGGCCCCGGTCGAGCGGTAGCCGTGGCCGGGGGTAAGGCCGGTGCCGGCGCTGGTGCCGAGGGTGGCGCTGGTGCCGGGGGTGGCGCTGGTGCCGGGGGTGGCG
>JBOGDG010000277.1:0-5123 GCA_050701655.1 Micromonosporaceae bacterium | reverse complement strand
GTTCGGTGCCGCGTGGACCGCCTGGGGCCCCCGACCAGCGCTGATGGCCGCCGCCGCAGCGCTGGCGGCCGTCACCCTGCTCGCCGTACCGGGGAGGAAGCTGTGACCAACCGGAGTCGGTACGTGATGCTCGGGGTCACCGCGCTGGCGCTGGCCGCCGTCGCGGGCAGCTACACGGTACGGGCGACCCACCGGCAGACCACACCGGCGGCCGGGTCGGTGGCGCGGCTGGATCTGGCGGCGCCGGGGCAGATCGTGTTCCGGGACTCGCGTACCGGGCGGGTGGCCGCCGTACCGCTCAGCCGGCCGCGTGGGCCGCGTACCGTCTCGGGGCTGGCCTGTGAGCGGGTCTCGGTCGCGGCCGGCACCGCGGTCTGCCTGACGCAGCGTCCGGGCGCGCTCGACGGGTTCGACGCGGTGCTGCTCGACCGGCGGCTACGCGAGACCCGGCGGGTGAAGGCGCCCGGCGCTCCGAACCGCGCCCGCCTGGCAGCGGACGGCCGGCGGGTGGCCTGGACCGCGTTCGTCACCGGGCACTCGTACGCCCGCAGTGGCTTCTCGACCCGTACGTCGATCCTGGATCTCGGCGCCGGCAGGCTGTACGGCGACATCGAGTCGCTTGCCATCGTGCGGGACGGCGCCCGGGTGCATGCCCCGGACGTGAACCTGTGGGGCGTCACGTTCGTCCCGGGACGCGACACGTTCTACGCGAGCCTGGCCACCGGCGGGAAGACGTACCTGCTGCGCGGCGACATCGGGCGCTGGCGGGCGACGACTCTGCGTACCAATGCCGAGTGCCCTTCGCTCTCACCCGGCGGCGGCAAGCTGGCCTTCAAGAAGCGGATCTCCTCCGGCGCCGACCGGCCGTGGCGGCTGCACGTGCTGGATCTGGCCACGATGACGGAGACCCCGTTGCCGGGGACCGAGGGGATCGACGACCAGGCCGTGTGGCTGGACGACGGCACCGTGATGTACGCGCTGCCCCGTCCCGGCGGCGGCTCCGACGTGTGGGCCGCCGCCGCGGACGGCAGCACCAGACCCCGGCTGCTGATCCGGGACGCGTCCTCCCCCAGCGTCATCCGTTGACCCGGCCGCAGGACGCCGCTACCCCACTGCCTCGCCGCACCCTCGGGCTTGCCGCAGGTCGCCATGCTGCACCACCGGACTGAGCGCGCTCAACCCGCTGCTGCCCGCATCCTGACGTGCCGAGTGGTCTCGCGGCGTGGATGCCACTGGTGGACGTCACAGCCTCGTAAGGGCCACTCCGGTGGCCGCAGGTGTGGACTGGGCGAAGGCGCGGCGCAGGGCAGCCATGTGCTCGGCGGCGGCTCGGCGGCTGAGCGCGGTGCCGGGCAGCTTCGTGTCGAACCCGTGGAAGGCGCCCGGCCACAGGTGAAACTCGGTGGAGACGCCCGCCGCAACCAGCCTCCGCGCGTACTCGAGGCACTCGTCCCGGAACACCTCCAGCTCGCCGACGTCGAGGTACGCCGGGGGCAGGCCGGACAGGTCGGCCGCCCGGGCGGGCGCGGCGTAGCCCGGGACGTCCTCGCTGCCGGCCGCCTCGCCCAGCAGCGCCGACCACCCGAACACGTTCGACCCTCGGCGCCAGGTCACCGCCTCGGCGAACTCCTGGCTCGACGGCGTGACGTCGCGGTCGTCGAGCATCGGACAGATCAGCAACTGGAAGGCGATCGCCGGGGCACCCCGATCCCGGGCGAGCAGGACGGTTCCCGCCGCCAGTCCGCCGCCCGCGCTGACGCCGCCCACGGCGAGCCGGTCCGGGTCGATGCCCAGCCCCGCCGCCTGCTTCGCGGTCCACACCAGTCCGGCGTAGCAGTCCTCGACGGGTGCCGGATGCGGGTGCTCCGGCGCCAGCCGGTAGGCCACCGACACCACGACGCAGCCGACCTGCGAGACGTAGCGCGCCGCCCGCGCGTCGTCCATCTCCGGGGTGCCCATCACCATGCCGCCGCCGTGGATCCAGTAGACGCCGGGCAGGGGCCCCTGCGGGGCGGCCGGCCGGTAGATCCGTACCCGGACGTCCGGCCCGCCCGCCGGGCCCGGCACCATCCGGTCCTCGACATGAACTCCGTCGGGGATCGGCTCGGCCGCGGCTTCCCGGAGGGCGTCCTCCCGTGCCCGGATCGCGGGCAGGTCCTCGGGGCGGACGCCGGACAGGTCGACCGACCGGATCCCGTCCCGCTCCAGGATCGCCCGGAACTCCGGGTCCAGATTGGGGTACGGACGCACGCCGGGGCCCTCAGCGCATCGTGATCGTCACGTCGAGCACGCCGTCGTGCGAGACGTGCAGGATGTGGATCCGCCGC
Source organism: Micromonosporaceae bacterium (assembly GCA_050701655.1). GTDB lineage: Bacteria > Actinomycetota > Actinomycetes > Mycobacteriales > Micromonosporaceae > WHSM01. Next base: position 2,796 of record JBOGDG010000277.1, on the reverse strand, counting down.
TTCGCGTCCCGCAGGTAGGTCGTGACGCCGTTCCGCAGCCGGGCCGGTCGGGCACCGGCCCACCGGAGCTGGATCATGGTGTCACCGCGACGCAGGTCCAGCCCGTCGGCGAGGGCTTCGGTGACGACGCCATAGGGCGCGGGCGTGCCGTCGGTGAAGACCAGCTCGTCGGCCGGGTGCAGGATGAGCGGGATCTGCTCGATCGCCGCCGAGGTGGCCCTGACGGACCGGCGTACCGCGTCCCGGGTGACGGTTACGTCCGTGCGGACGGACGAGTCGGGCGTGCGGTAGCGGATCCCGAACGGCCCTTCCCCATTGGCGTGCCGGCCGGTCCACCGCTCGCCGCCCGGCTCGCCGTGGAAGTACTCGGCGGGCAGGTTCCCGTTCCCGTCCGGCACACCGCTGCCACGGACCGTCGCCCAGCAACCGGCGTTGTTGTTCAGCGCGTGCACCACCATGCCCGCGGCGGGGTGCCAGAGGAAGGTCGGCCCGGTACGGGTGTCCGAGGTGGCGCGGGTGCCGAAGTAGCCACCCAGGTAGAGGTTCGGCCGCCGGACGTACAGGAAGTCCTGCCCCAGGTCTCGGCGCAGCTCCACGAAGTGTGACTGCTTCAGGTACGGCAGGTCCGCGATCGCCTTCTGCTTCTGGTGCCGGCTCGGGAACCGTTCGCCATAGATCGCGTGGGAGAGAATCCGCGGTGAGGTGTCCTGCTTCCGTGCCGGGCTCACCGGAGTCGGGTCGGCGGCCCAGGCCTCCCGGGCCGCGGCAAGATCCTCCCGGGCGGTCATGAAGGCGCCGAGCCGCGGCACCTCTGGAACGAACAGCGAGTTCAGCGCGGTGCGCTCGGGGTCCGGCCGCACATCGTCGTAGGAGCGGCTGCTGGTCCGCGACGACGGGGCGATGTTGGCGATGTAGCCCGAGCCGTCGGGCTCGCGGATCAGGTTGTACCCCAGCCAGTCGGCGAACCGCTCCGCCATCGACACCAGAACCTCGTCACCCGTCTGGTGATAGGTGTCGGCCAGCTCCGGCAGCATCACCTCGAAGTTGTAGTTCATGTCCATGCCGCGCCGCTCGTAGAAGAACCCGGCAGGGCTCTGGCCGGTCGCGGCGATCCGCGCGATGGCGTCGGCGAGGCGCTGCCGCAGCGCGGCGTCGGGGTCAAGGTTCAGCGCGAGGGCCGCGCCGGCCAGTCCCGCGGCGGTCTGGTTGGAGTACTCCAGAGGAGTCCGCCAGATCGCCGTGGTGCCGGGGTCGAGGAACCACGTCATCGCCGTGTGCAAGGCCGTTTGCAGGTGCGCCTGCCGGTCCGGGAGCACGCCCGCGTGCCGCAGCACCGCCAGGGTCTTGCTCAGGTAGCCCATGCCGAAGCCGGTGGCCGCCATCGCGTGCTCGGTTATGCTGTACTCCGGCCACGAGCCGTCGGAGTGCTGCAGCCGCAGGTAGTGGCCCAGGGCGGCGTCGAGGGCCGCCAGCAGCGCGGGATCGCCGGCGTACGGATTCCAGGGGCGGGGGTTGGCGTAGAACCAGCTCAGCGTGTAGACGTGCTCCTGCACCCGGGCGTTGTACGGCGCGGCCGGAGTGCGCCACCAGCCTCCGCCGAAGAACCCGTACGTGTCCGGGTCGGTGTCGGCGATGTCGTTGACCATCGGGGCGAGGATCATCAGGTACGGCGCGTACCGCTGCTCCGCGGGCGCGAACAGCGCGCGGTCCGGCGCGCCCGGTGGCAGCGGCGCGAGATCCGGCAGTGTCTCGGTTGCCAGCGCCCTCCCCGGCGGCAGCGCGGCGAGCACGGCCGCTCCCCCGGCGGCGGCCAGCAGGCCGCGACGGCTGACGGCGAAACCGTTGTCCACCTGCATGGTCACACCGCCCGTGCGACGGCGATCGTCGTCGCGCCACGTTGGCCGGCTTCGTAGAACATGTAGTGCACACCGCCGTCGGTGCCGAAGGAGGGAGCCGCCGACCGGCCGTTGTCCGGCGCACCGGCCAGGGGCGTGTGGAAGACCCCGTGTTGGATCTTCCGGTCGAAGCTGTTGCCCACCTCGCTGAGAAACATCCGGCCGGAGTCGCCGTGATAGGCCACGTAGCAGGTGCCGTTGCGCTTCAGCAGGTGGGGAGCGCTGATGTGGTGCTGCCCGTCGTCGGACGGCCAGAGCAGCGGCGTGGTACTGAACTGGAAGTTCTTGCCGGTGCTCGACCAGCCCCAGAAGATCCGCCGGGTGCCGTTCTGGTTCGCCATGAACAGCATCACGTACTTGTTGCCCAGCCCCGGTATCTGGTGCTCGAAGACCCGGGCGTACGAGGTTTCGGTGGCGCCGGGAATCACCCCGGTGTGGAGCACCCTGCCGTAGTACGTGAAGTGGATGCCGTCGGTGGACCAGGCCATCCGGGTGGTGGTGTTCTCCCCGTGGTAATAGAGGTAGAACTTCCGGTTGTCGGGGTTCCAGAGCACGTGCGGCGACGACACGTGGCTGACCGAGTAGTACGGCGACCAGATCCGGCTGATGATCGGGTTGCCCCAGTACTCGGTGAACGGCCCGCCGAGTGAGTTCCCGTACGCCAGGCAGATGCCGCCAGGGGCGTCGTGCGGGGCGTAGTAGAGGTAGTACCGCCCCAGGCCACCGGTGATCCTGTCATACACGCCCCGGATGCAGGGAAAGATCAGCTCGTTGGTGGGGTTGTAGCGCAACGCCGCCTTGTTCAGCGGCTGGCCGAGGTAGGCGTAGCTGGGAAAGCCGGCCGGGCCGGCGACCGCGGGTGCGCCGGCCGCGAGGGATCCGAGGCCACCGAGGGTGGCGG
>JBOGDG010000276.1:0-5139 GCA_050701655.1 Micromonosporaceae bacterium | reverse complement strand
GGGTGGGGTCGGTGGGCGGGGTGGGGTCGGTGGGCGGGGTGGGGTCGGTGGGCGGGGTGGGGTCAGCGGGCGGCTCGGCGGCATCGTCGCGGGGGTCTTCGGTCATCGCGCGAACATCCTCCTCGCGTCGGCGACCGTGACCACCGAGCCGGTGACCACCACGCCGGCCCCGCCGAGCGCGCCGCTGTCGTTGACCTCGGCCAGGGTGACCGCCGCGTCCACCGCCTCCAGCAGATTGGGCGCCACGGTGACCCGCTCGGCGCCGAACACCTGCCGCGCGACACCGGCCAGCTCGTCGACCGGCAACCCGCGCGGCGAGGAGTTGCGGGTGACCACCACCGCGTCGACCACCGGCTCCAGCGCCTCCAGCATGCCCCGTACGTCCTTGTCCCCGAGTACGGCGAGCACCGCGACCAGGCGCCGGAAGCTGAACTCCTCCAGCAGCGCCTGACCTGTGGCTTCCATCCCGGACGGATTGTGCGCCGCGTCCAGCAGCACGGTCGGCGAGCTGCGTACCCGTTCCAGCCGCCCCGGCACCACCGCCTGCGCGAAGCCTTCCCGGACCAGCTCCGGGTCCAGGGCGCGGTCCGTGCCGGCGCCCAGGAACGCCTCCACCGCGGCGAGCGCGACCGCGGCGTTCTGCGCCTGGTGGCCACCGTGCAGCGGCAGGAACACCTCGTCGTACACCCCGCCGAGCCCCTGCAGCGACAGCTGCTGGCCGCCGATCGCGAGCTGGCGGCCCAGCACCCCGAACTCGCTACCCTCCCGCGCGAGCGTCGCACCCACCTCGGCGCAGTGCTCCAGGATCCGGCGTACCGCATCCTCGGGCTGGGTCGCCGCGATCAGGGTGGCTCCCTTGTGGACGATCCCGAGCTTCATCTGGGTGATGTCGTCGATGGTGTCGCCGAGCCACTGGGTGTGGTCCAGCCCGACCGGGGTCAGCGCGCACACCCGCGCGGAGAGCACGTTGGTGGAGTCGGTCTCGCCGCCCAGCCCTACCTCGACGATCCCCACGTCGACCGGCGCGTCGGCGAAGCTGGCGAACGCCAACGCGGTGGTCATGTCGAAGTACGTCAGCGGCTCATCGTACTGCTGGTCGACCAGTGCGGCGAGCGGGGCGACGTCGCGGTAGACCTCGACGAAGCGCTCCTCGGACACCGGCTCCCCGGCGAGCGAGATGCGCTCGCGTACCGACTCCAGGTGCGGGCTGGTGTAGCGGCCGGTACGCAGCCCGTGCACGCGCAGCAGCGCGTCGATCATCCGCGCCGTCGACGACTTGCCGTTGGTGCCGGTCAGGTGGATCGAGGGGTACGCCCGCTGCGGGTTGCCCAGCAGGTCGAGCAGGCTCTCGATCCGGCCCCGCTCGAACACCATCCGGGTGAAGCCGCGCTGCAGCAGCTCCGCGTCGACGGCTTCGAACTCGGAGGTCATCTCAGGACTCCGGTAGCGCGGCTAGGGCGGCGGTTAGCCGGGCGTGTTCGGTCTCGGCGGCGGCGAGCCGGTCGCGGATCTTCTGCACCACCGGCTCCGGCGCCTTCGCCAGGAACGCTTCGTTGCCGAGCTTGGTGCGGCACTGGTTCAGCTCCTTCTCGGTGGCACCGAGGTCCTTGGTGAGCCGAGCCCGCTCGGCGGCCACGTCGATCGTGCCGCGGGTGTCCAGCTCGACCGTCACGCCGCCGGCGAGGGTCAACGTGGCGCTGGCGGCGAAGTCGTCGGCGGGATCGTCCAGCCGGGCCAGGTGACGGATCAGAGACTCGTGAGCGCTGACACCGACGGCGTCCAGCCCGGCGAGCCGGGTCGCCACCCGTTGGCCGGGTTTCAGCCCCTGGTCGGAGCGGAACCGGCGTACCTCGGTCACCACCCGCTGCAACGCGGCGACCTCTGCCTCGGCGGCTGGGTCTTCCCGGGTCGCGTCGGGCGTCGGCCAGGACGCGACCATCACGGACTCGCCGAGGGTCAGCGCCCGCCACAGCTCGTCGGTGACGAACGGGATCACCGGGTGCAGCAGCCGCAGCAGCCCGTCGAGCACCTCGCCGAGCACCCGGCGGGTGGCGTCAGCCGCGGCGCCGCCGGCCGACAGCACCGGCTTGGCGAGCTCCAGATACCAGTCGCAGACGTCGTCCCACGCGAAGTGGTAGAGCGTCTCGCAGGCCTTGGCGAACTCGTACGTGTCGAGCTGGGCGTCCACCTCGGTGGCCACCGCGCGCAGCCGGGACAGAATCCAGCGGTCCACCGTGGACAGCTGCGACGGCTCGGGCAGCTCCCCGGCGACGGTCGCGCCGTTGAGCAGCGCGAACCGGGTGGCGTTCCACAGCTTGTTGCAGAAGTTGCGGGAGCCCTGCACCCACTCCTCGCCGATCGGTACGTCCACCCCCGGGTTCGCGCCCCGGGCCAGGGTGAACCGCACCGCGTCGGAGCCGTACCGGTCCATCCAATCGAGGGGGTCGACGGCGTTGCCGAACGACTTGGACATCTTCTTGCCGAACTGGTCGCGCACCATGCCGTGCAGCGCGATCGTCTTGAAAGGTTCGCGGCCGTCCATCCCGTAGAGGCCGAACATCATCATCCGGGCGACCCAGAAGAACAGGATGTCGTACCCGGTGACCAGGACGCTTGTCGGGTAGAAGCGCTTGAGATCTTCGGTCTGGTCGGGCCAGCCGAGCGTGGAGAACGGCCAGAGCGCAGACGAGAACCAGGTGTCCAGCACGTCCTGATCCTGGGTCCAGGCCTCGCCGGTCGGCGGCTCCTCGTCGGGGCCGACGCAGACGGTCTCGCCATTGGGGCCGTACCAGACCGGGATCCGGTGCCCCCACCACAGCTGGCGGCTGATGCACCAGTCGTGCATGTTGTCGACCCAGTCGAAGTAGCGCTTCGCCAGCGTCGGCGGGTGCACCTCGACCTGGCCGTCCCGCACGGCGTCGCCCGCCGCCTGCGCCAGCGGCGCGACCTTGACGAACCACTGCAGACTCAGCCGCGGCTCAATCGTGGTCTTGCAACGCGAACAGTGCCCCACCGAGTGCACGTACGGGCGGACCTCCTTGACGATCCGCTGCTGCGCCCGCAGCGCCGCCACGATCGCCGGCCGCGCCTCGAACCGGTCCTGACCCTGGAACGGGCCGTGTGCGGTGATCACGCCGTGGTCGTCCATCACGGTGATCGATGGCAGATCGTGGCGCTGCCCGATCTCGAAGTCGTTGGGGTCGTGCGCCGGGGTCACCTTCACCGCGCCGGAGCCGAACCCGGGGTCGACGTGCTCGTCGCCGACGATCGGGATCCGCCGACCGGTGAGCGGGAGCTCCACCTCCGACCCGATCAGGTGCGCGTACCGCTCGTCGGACGGGTGCACCGCGACCGCGGTGTCGCCGAGCATCGTCTCCGCACGGGTCGTTGCCACGACGATCTGGGTGTCGCCCTCGCCGGCAGTGCTCGATCCATACCTGATGGAGATCAGCTCACCGTCGTCGTCGGTGTGCTCCACCTCGATGTCCGACAGTGCGGTCAGGCAGCGCGGACACCAGTTGATGATCCGCTCCGCGCGGTAGATCAGGCCGTCCTCGTACAGCTTCTTGAAGATCGTCAACACCGCACGGGAGAGCCCCTCGTCCATGGTGAACCGCTCGCGGCTCCAGTCCACCGAGTCGCCCAGCCGGCGCATCTGGTCCAGAATCATGCCGCCGGACTCGGCCTTCCACTGCCAGACCCGCTCCACGAACTTCTCGCGCCCCAGGTCGTGCCGGGACAGCCCTTCGCCGGCGAGCTGGCGCTCCACAACGTTCTGGGTGGCGATGCCGGCGTGGTCCATGCCGGGCAGCCAGAGCGCCGCGTACCCCTGCATCCGGCGGCGGCGGGTGAGCGCGTCCATCAGCGTGTGCTCGAACGCGTGCCCCAGGTGCAGCGAGCCGGTGACGTTCGGCGGCGGGATCACGATGCAGAACGGCGGCGCGGCCGCATCCTCGCGAGGCCGGAAGTAACCGTTGGCCTCCCAGCGCTGGTAGAGCGGGGTCTCTACCGCCGCCGGGGTGTACTGGGCGGGGAGTTCCATGGTGCTGCGGGATTCAGGCGTCGCGGTCACCCGGTGAGTTTAGGTCGGACTGCCGCGGCGCTGCGCGACAACCCGGCCGAGACCGTGGCAGGGTTGCGGTGTGGACGCGCTCCTTGGACTGCTGCACCCCGGCTGGCGGATCCTGATCGGGCTCTTCGTCGCGCTGGCGGTGATCGTCGCCGGTTACCGGATGCTGCAGCGCGGGCCGTCCCGGATGACCAGCGCGATGGGCGTGGTCGTGCTGGCGCTGGTGGGGCTGGTGCTGCTCACCTGGCTACTCGGCTGAGCCGGTGGCCAGGCGGCGGTTGGCGAGGCTGGGCAGCTCGGCCCGGATGGTGGCCAGCCGGTCCAGATCGAGGTCGGCGAGCGTGACTCCGACGGTGTCCGGCGCCTGGGCGAGCACCGTACCCCAGGGGTCGATCACCATGCTGCGGCCGAAACAGGTACGCCCCGGCTGGTGGTCGCCGATCTGCGCCGCCGCCAGCACGTAGCACTGGTTCTCGATGGCACGGGCCCGCAGCAGCACCTCCCAGTGGTCCCGCCCGGTGTGCAGCATGAACGCCGCCGGTACCACGATCAGCTGCGCCCCGGCGAGCCTGCGGTACAGCTCCGGGAACCGCAGGTCGTAGCAGATCGACAAGCCGAGGCTGACGCCGTCGACGTCGGTGGTGACCGTCTCGGCGCCCGGCGCGACGTGGCTCGACTCGTGGTAGGACACCCGGCCGGGGATCTCCACGTCGTACAGGTGGATCTTCCGGTACGCCGCCCGCAGCTCACCATACGGGTCGAACAGCAGCGACGTGTTGTACGTGCGCTGCGGATCGGGCCCGGTCTCGTGGAACGATCCGGCGTGCACCCAGATCCCCAGCGTGCGCGCGGCGTGGGCGAAGAACTGGCCGAACTCCCCGTCGGCCGGCTCGGGTGTCGGCGCAGTCGCGGCTGGGCCGAGATAGTCGACGTACTCGGGAAGTACGACGAGCCGGGCACCCGCGTCGGCGGCCTGCTGCAGCAGCTTGCGCGCGGCGGCGAGGTTGGCGTCCCGGTCGTCCCGACTGTTCACCTGGCACACGGCGACCCGCATACGGCGAGCCTAACGT
>JBOGDG010000275.1:0-5149 GCA_050701655.1 Micromonosporaceae bacterium | reverse complement strand
GGGTGAGGTACGAGTAGTGCTCGTGATAGATCGTGTCGTACTGGCGCTGCTCGATCAGCCGCAGCAGGTGCGGAAACTCCAAGGTCACCACGCCGTCCGGCTTCACCAGCGCGGCCAGCCCGGCGACGAAGTCGCGCAGGTCCGGTACGTGGGCGAGCACGTTGTTGGCGACCACCAGATCGGCCCGGCCGTAGCGCTCGGCGAGCTTCTCGCCGGTGCCGGCGCCGAGGAACTCCACCTCGGTGCGGATCCCCTTCGCCCGCGCCGCCGCGGCCACGTTGCCGGCCGGCTCCACCCCGACCACGGGGATCCGCGCGGCGTGGAAGTGCTGCAGCAGGTAGCCGTCGTTGCTCGCCACCTCGACCACCAGGCTGCTGGTGCCGAGGCCGTACCGTTCGGTCATCGCGTCTGCGTACCGCTTGGCGTGCTGCACCCACGAGTCGGAGTACGAGGAGAAATAGGCGTACTCGGTGAAGATGTCTTCCCCGGCCACATATGCCGGTAATTGCACGAGTAAACACTCCCGGCAGACCCGTACGTGCAGCGGATAGAACGTCTCGGGGCCGTCGAGCTTGTCGGCCGGCACATAGCTTTCACACAACGGCGACATCCCCAGATCCACAAATGTCTCTTCGGGGCTGCCGTCGAATCGCCGGCCACATAGCCGACATTCCGGCATATCAGGCATACGTGATCACTCCAGAGAACGATGGCCGATCGGCCGGCCGCCGATCGACATCTTTCAAGGAACACGCCCGGACGGGGCCGGTAAACGGCACAGTAAGAAAGCCGTCAGTAAGACGTGCCGATCATGTGAGCACCCTAGTGTTCGCGCTGATCGCGCCCTTTAAAACGCTACCGGGGGTCTGGAATGCGGGTATTGGTCACCGGCCATGACGGTTATATCGGAAGTGTTCTCGCGCCGTTTCTGCAGGACGCGGGGCACGACGTGGTGGGAATGGACATTGGTCTATTCGCAGACTGTACGTTCGGCCCCCCGCCGCCACCGATCGACCAGCACCGGGTCGACCTTCGGGACGTCACGCCGGACCTGTGCGAGGGATTCGACGCGGTGCTGCACCTCGCGGCGCTGTCCAACGACCCGCTCGGCAACCTCAACCCGGCGATCACGTACGCGATCAACCACCTCGCCTCGGTACGGCTGGCGCGCGCCGCGAAGGCCGCCGGCGTACCCCGGTTCGTGTTCTCCTCCTCGTGCAGCCTGTACGGCGCGCAGACCGACACCCCGGTCGCCGAGGACGCGCCGTTCGCGCCGGTGACCCCGTACGGGGAGTCGAAGGTGCTCGCCGAGCGGGACATCACGCTGCTCGCCGGCGACGAGTTCTCGCCGGTGTTCCTGCGCAACGCGACCGCGTACGGGGTCTCGCCCCGGCTGCGCGGCGACGTGGTGGTGAACAACCTGGTGGGGCACGCGGTCACCACCGGCAAGGTGCTGCTGGCCAGCGACGGCTCCCCGTGGCGCCCGCTGGTGCACGTACGGGACATCTGCGCGGCGTTCCTGGCGGTGCTGGAAGCGCCGCGCGAGCGGGTGCACGGGCAGGCGTACAACGTGGGCGCGACGGCGGAGAACTACCGGATCCGGGAGGTCGCCGAGATCGTCGCGGCGGTGGTGCGCGGCAGCGAGGTGAGCTTCGCCGACGGCGCCGGCCCGGACAAGCGCAACTACCGGGTCGACTGCGCCAAGCTCGCCGACCAGCTCGGGTTCACGCCACAGTGGACGGTGCGCCACGGCGTGGCGGAGCTCGCGGCCGCGTACACCGCGCACGCGCTCACCGCCGAAGACCTCAACGGCTCCCGCTACCAGCGCATCGCCCGCATCCGTCAACTCCAGGAAGCGGGCCGGATCGACGCCTCGCTCCGGCTCGTACCCCCGCATGATCTTGGGGAAATGGCTGCCCCAGAGCCCGCCGAACCAGCCGAAACCCCAAGATCACGGAACCCCGACGTGTGTGCGGCGTGCGGCGCGGGGGGCGGGCAGGAGGTGTACGCGGCGGGGAGCGTGCCGGTGCACAGCTGCCTGCTGGTGGCGGACGCGGAGGCGGCGCGGGAGTTCCCGCGCGGCGCGCTGCGGCTGGTGCTCTGCGAGCGGTGCGGGTACCTGTCCAACCGGGCCTACGACGAGGCGGCGACGGCGTACTCGGCGCGGTACGAGGACTCCCAGGCGTACTCCCCGACGTTCTCCCGGTACGCCGCAGAGCTGGCCAAGAGCTGGGTGACCGAGCACGACCTGGCCGGCGAGACGGTGGTCGAGGTGGGCTGCGGGCGGGGTGATTTCGCCCGCGCGCTGGTCGACGCCGGCGCCGGCCGGGTGATCGGCATCGACCCGACCCTGGATCCGGCGCGGGCCGGCGACGACCGGGACGGCCGGATCGAGTGGCGGGTGGCGCGGGTCGAGCAGACCGAGCTGCCGGCGGCGAAGGCGGTGGTGTTCCGGCACGTGCTGGAGCACCAGGCCGACCCGGTGGGCTTCCTGCGCGGGCTGCGCGCGATGCTGCCCCCGGAGACGGTGGTGCTCGCCGAGGTGCCGGACGCCGCCCGGATCCTCGCCGAGGCGGCGTTCTGGGACGTCTACTACGAGCACTGCGGTTACCTCACCGCCGAGACCGTGGGGCCGCTGTTCGCCGCCGCCGGATTCACCACGCACGGCGTCGAGTCGGCGTACCAGGGGCAGTATCTGCTGGTCACCGCGCTGCCGGACGGCACGGCAGTGCCCCCGCCAGAAGCAGCTCCGGGGGTACGCGCAGCCGCGGCGTCCTTCCGCGACCGGGCCGCCGGCGCGATCGCGCGCTGGCGTTCGGTGCTGTCGGGGCACGCCGAGATGGGCCGCCGGGTGGTGCTGTGGGGTTCGGGGTCGAAGGCGACCGGATTCCTCACCGCGATGGGCGCCGACGCCGGGGCGGTGGCGGCGGTGGTCGACGTGAACCCGTACAAGCAGGGGAAGTTCTCACTCGGCACCGGGCACCCGATTCTGGCGCCGGACCAGCTCGCGGGGGCGCCGCCGGACGTGGTGCTGGTCGCCAACCCGGTCTACACCGACGAGATCACCGCGGCGCTGCGTGAACTGGGCTGCCGGCCCGAGGTGGTCGCGCTGGACGCCGTGCCGGCTCCGGGGGTGTGAGATGCGCTGTCCCGCCTGCGATCTGGCGAGCCTGACCCACACCGCCGACCTGGGTGTGGTGCCGGCGCTGTGCGGGGTCACCTTCGACACCGCCGCCGCCGCGGTCGGCTCCACCCGGGGCGAGATGCGGCTGGCGCACTGCCCGCGCTGCGGCCACGTGGTCAACGTCGCCTACGACGAGGCGCTGATCGCTTACGACGGGGCGTACGACAACTCGCTGCACCACTCCGCGACCTTCGCCGGGTACGCCACCGAGCTGGCGAAACGGCTCGCCGCCGACTACCAGCTGGCCGGTGCGACGGTGCTGGAGCTGGGCTGCGGCAAGGGCGACTTCCTGCGCGAGCTGTGCACCGTGGCGAGCGCGCACGGGCTCGGCTACGACGCCAGCTACCAGGGCCCGGAGCAGGTCGACGGAGTGCGGTTCGTCTCCGGCTTCCTGGATCTCGACCACCCCGGTGGGGACGCGCCCACGCCGGATTTCCTAGTGAGCCGGCACGTGCTGGAGCACCTGGCCGACCCGTACCACTTCCTGGTGGGGTTGCGCGGGCTGGCCGGCGACCGGGAGGTGCGCGGCTACCTGGAGGTGCCGAACGCCAGCTACGACTTCGCCACCGCCGGCTGGGACTGCATCTACCCGCACGTGTCGTACTTCAACGCCCGGTCGCTGATCGAGCTGGTACGGCGGGCCGGATTCCAGGTACGCCGGCTCGGCACCGGGTTCGACGACATCTTCCTGTACGCCGAGATCACCACCCGGCCGGACGGTCCGTCGCCGACCGCGGGCGGGGTCGCGGAACGCCAGCTCGCGCAGCTGGCCACCTTCGCCACCCGGTATCCGGCGACACTGGCGCGGTGGCGTACCCGGATCACCGGCGGCGGGCGGGTGCTGCTGTGGGGGGCCGGCGCGCGGGGCGTGGCGTTCCTCAACGCGGTCGACCCGCAGCGCCGGATCGCCGGTGTCACCGACGTGAACCCGGGCAAGTGGGGCCGCTACCTGCCGGTCACCGGGCACTTGGTCAGCCCACCTGCGACGGTGGCAGCGCTGCGGCCGGACACCGTGATCATCACCAACCCGGCGTACCGCGGGGAGATCGCCGAGCAGCTCGCGGAGCTGGGCGTGACCGCGGAGGTGATGGTGGCATGACCCTGGTGAGTGTGGGAGTGCCGCTCTACAACGCGGAGCGGTATCTGGCGGCGGCGTTCGACTCGCTGCTCGCCCAGTCGTACGCCGACCTCGAGCTGGTGGTCTGCGACAACACCTCCACCGACGGCACCTGGGAGATCTGCCAGCACTACGCCAGCCGCGACGAGCGGATCCGGCTACTCCGCAACGACACCAACCGGGGCGCGGCGTACAACTACAACCGGGTGGTACGCGAGGCGCGGGGCGAGCTGTTCAAGTGGGCGGCGTACGACGACGTGTGCGCGCCGGAGCTGATCGCCACCTGTGTCGCCGAGCTGGCCGCCGCCGGGCGGGGGGCGGTGCTGGCGTACCCGCAGACGCAGCTGATCGACTCCGGCGGCGAGTCGCTCGGGCGGTTCCACGACCGGCTCGACCTGCGGCAGCCTCGCCCGGCCGCCCGGGTACGCGCGCTCGCCGGCCGGTTCAACCTGTGCAACCCCGTCTTCGGGGTGGTACGCCTCGGCGTGCTGCGGCGTACCGGGCTGATCCGGGCGTACCCGTCCTCGGACGTGACGCTGCTCGCCGAGCTGGCCGCGTACGGGCGCTTCCACGAGGTCGCCGCGCCGCTGTTCCACCGCCGGATCCATCCGGCCTCCACACGTCAGGCGGGGTCTCGCCAGCTCGGCGAGGTGGCCGCCTGGTTCGACCCGCGGCGCCAGTCCCGGCCGCTGGCGCCGCGGCTGGCACTCGCGCTGCGTACCGCCGCCGCGCTGTACGCCACCGAGCTGCCACTGACGGCTCGGCTGGGCTGCGCCACCGGCTTCCTCACCCGGTACGGCGTACGCCGCGGCCGGGCCGTCGCCGGCAACGCCCGCCGCGCCCTGACC
>JBOGDG010000274.1:0-5179 GCA_050701655.1 Micromonosporaceae bacterium | reverse complement strand
GCGCCGCACCACTACTTCGAGAGCGACGTACCGGCGGAGCGAAGGTTTTCGCAGGCCTCGACCACCCGGGCGGCCATGCCGGCCTCAGCCGACTTGCCCCAGGCGCGCGGGTCGTACATCTTCTTGTTGCCCATCTCGCCGTCCACCTTCAGTACACCGTCGTAGTTGGCGAACATGTGCGCGGCGACCGGGCGGGTGAACGCGTACTGGGTGTCGGTGTCGACGTTCATCTTGACCACGCCATAGTCGAGCGCGGCGCGGATCTCCTCCAGCAGCGAACCCGACCCGCCGTGGAACACCAGGTCGAACGGCTTCTGCTTACCGTACTTCTCGCCCACCGCCTGCTGGATCTCCTTCAGGATCTCCGGGCGCAGCTTCACGTTGCCGGGTTTGTAGACCCCGTGCACGTTGCCGAACGTGAGCGCCGTGATGTAGCGGCCCTTCTCGCCCAGCCCGAGCGCCTCGGCGGCCGCCAGCCCGTCGCCCGGCGTGGTGTAGAGCTTCTCGTCGATCGCCCCGACGATGCCGTCCTCCTCGCCGCCGACCACCCCGATCTCGATCTCCAGGATGATCTTCGCGGCGGCCGCGGCGGCCAGCAGCTCCTCGGCGACCTGCAGATTCTCGTCCAGCGGTACGGCCGACCCGTCCCACATGTGCGAGCCGAACAGCGGCTCCTGCCCGGCGTCCACCCGCTCCTTGGAGACCGCCAGCAGCGGGCGTACGAACTTGTCGAGCTTGTCCTTCGGGCAGTGGTCGGTGTGCAGCGCGATGTTGACCGGGTAGTTCTTCGCCACCTCGTGGGCGTACGCGGCGAACGCCACCGACCCCGAGACCATGTTCTTCACGGTCGGCCCCGACAGGTACTCGGCACCGCCGGTGGAGACCTGGATGATGCCGTCGCTCTCGGCCTCGGAGAAGCCCCGGAGCGCGGCGTTGAGAGTCTGGGAGGAGGTGACGTTGATCGCCGGGTACGCGTACGCGCCCGCCTTGGCGCGGTCGATCATCTCGGCGTACACCTCAGGCGTCGCGATCGGCATGACATAACTCCCTGGTGAATGGCGAATCTGCGGCTACTTGGTAGACCGTACCGCCGTTGGTTACAGCCCTGCGGGGATGGGGCAGAGCCCGTACCGTGGAAGGCACGGACGAGGCCGTGACGCGCCGTCGAGAGCTGTCGTGACGAGTCGCCGCCGAAGGGAGGTCCCGAGATGACCCGACCCGAGATCGCCGCAGCCAACGGGGCCGACCCCGAGGAGTGGGAGCCCCGCGACGCCGGTACGGAGAGGCTCGTCGACGCACCCGAGGCGGACGCGGCGGAGCAGTCCCGGTCGCTGCGGGAAGACGACGAAGGCCCCGTCACCTCGGTGAATCCCGAGGTCAACGAGGCCGACGCGGTGGAGCAGAGTCAGGTCGTGGTGGAGGACGACGAGTACGACCGCTGAGCTATTCGGCGGCGCCGTCGTCCCCGGCCGTGCGGTCGGCGCGGGCGCGGCGGGAGGAGTCGGCCACCTCGTACAGGTCGGTGGCGAAGTCGCCCACCTCCCGGGCGATGTCACGGATCGCGCCGGTGATGATCGTCGCGATGTGTCCCACGTGGGTCGCCGCGGACTCCACGCTCTCCTGGATCACGTCCTTGGTGATCTCGCCCTTGCCGAGCATCCGTACCTCCGTGGTGGCCACGGGCGTTAAGCCGCGGCTGGTGGCGGCGGGGGTGATGCCGCGGCTGGTGGCCGCGGGGGTCATGCCGCGGCGCCGATCGGTTGAGCCGGTGCCTCGTTGCTCCGGCTGCCGGCGCGGTCCCGGCTCGGGAACACCCAGTCGGGCAGCGCCAGCTTGAAGATCTTCTTCCACACCGAGCCGAGTTGCTGCGACAACGACCCGGTGTTGTACGGCAAACCGTACCGCTGACAGATGTCGCGTACCTCAGGAGCGATCTCCGGGTACCGCTTGGCGGGCAGATCGGGGAACAGGTGGTGCTCGATCTGGTGGCTCAGGTTGCCACTCATGATGTGGAACAGCTTGCCGCCGGTGATGTTCGCCGAGCCGAGCATCTGCCGCAGGTACCACTGGCCCCGGGTCTCCTTCGCGGTCTCCTCCTCGGTGAAGGTCGCCACCCCGGCCGGGAAATGCCCACAGAAGATGATCGAGTACGCCCAGAGATTGCGCACCAGGTTCGCCACCGCGTTGCCCGCCAGTGTGGAGACGAACAGCGGCCCGGTGAGCGCCGGGAACAGTACGTAGTCCTTCAGGGTCTGCTTGAAGCCCTTGTGCCACATCTGGCGGCGCAGCCCCTTGGTCTCCGACCACTTGCGCTCGCCGCTGACGATCCGCTCGATCTCGAGGTCGTGCAGCATCACGCCCCACTCGAAGAAGACCATCAGGAAGAACGCGTACACCGGGTTGCCCAGGTAGTACGGATTCCACCTTTGGGCCTGCTCCATCCGCAGCACGCCGTACCCGATGTCCCGGTCTTTATCGAGAATATTTGTGTACGTGTGGTGCATGTAGTTGTGCGAGTGCTTCCACTGCTCGGCGGGGCAGACGGTGTCCCACTCGAACATCTTGGAGTTGAGCTTCGGGTCGCGCATCCAGTCGTACTGGCCGTGCATCACGTTGTGCCCGATCTCCATGTTGTCGAGGATCTTCGACACGGACAGGCAGGCGACGCCGGCAAGCCACGCGGGCGGCAGGAAGCCCAGGAACAGCAGCGCCCGCCCGGCGATCTCGAACCGCTTCTGGACCTTGACGACGTTTCGGATGTAGTCGGCGTCGTGCTCGCCGAGGTCTTCCACGACCCGCTTCCGGATCGCGTCCAGCTCGGCCCCGAACGCCTCGATCTGGTCGGGTGTCATGTGTGCGGGGTATGCCATGTCGTTCTCCTTTGTCCCGTCGGTGGCCCGGCGGCCGGGCCGCGGCGGTCAGATGTCCAAGGTCACGTCGCCGCAGGGGACGTTGACGCAGAGTTGGATGTAGGTGTCGGGTTCGTCGTTGACGTTGCCGGTGAGAAGGTTGCGTACGGTCCCGGCCTTCTTTGGGCTGGTGCAGCTGAAGCAGATGCCCATGCGGCAGCCGTACTCGGGAGTGAGCCCGGCGGCCTCGGCCTGTTCCAGCAGGGAGCGCCCGTCGTTGCTGGCGTTGGTGTCGCTGCGGGTGAAGCTGACGGTGCCGGTCGCGGCGGCGCCGGCTGCCGGTGCGGGCGGGGCCGTCACGAACTGCTCGGTGTGCAGCCGGTCGGCCAGCCCGTCCTCGGTCCACAGGTTTTCCACAGCCCGCATCAGCGGCGGCGGGCCACACAGATACGTCTCCGCGTCGGCGTAGTCGGGCACCGCCTCGAACAGGTGGTCCCGGCTGAACAGCCCTTGGAGTTCGCCGCCGTCACTTTCCGTGTACGCCCGGAGCAGCGTGACGTTGGGGTGCCAGGCGGCGAGCTGCGCCAGCTCGTCGGCGTAGATCACGTGGTCGGGGGTGAAGGCGTAGTGCAGGAACGTGAGCTCGCCCGCGTACCCCTCGTCGCAGAGGGTGCGCAGCATCGACATCACCGGGGTGATCCCGCTGCCGCCGCTGATCAGCAGTAGCCTTGCGGGCCGCTCGGTGGGGAGTATGAACTCGCCCTGCGCCTGCGACAGCGTCACGACCATGCCCGGCCGGG
Organism: Micromonosporaceae bacterium; assembly: GCA_050701655.1. Lineage (GTDB taxonomy): Bacteria > Actinomycetota > Actinomycetes > Mycobacteriales > Micromonosporaceae > WHSM01. The sequence goes on along the minus strand of JBOGDG010000274.1, from coordinate 1,530 downwards.
CCTCGGCCTTCAGGTACCGCGTCACCTCACCGGACGGGTTCACCTTGGCGGTCAACTCGATCAGGTCGTCGGGCCGGCGTGCCGAGGAGGCCGGTGAGAAGCAGCGGGTACGCCGTACCCCGTCGATCTCGACGCCGACCCGTACGTACTGGCCGGGCCGGTGGCCGCGCCAGTTGCCGTTGGGCTTGAGGGTGAGCGTCACGCTGTCCGGGGTCGGGTGGCCGACCGCCACCACCCGGGCCCGCGCCTCCGCGACCGACCACAGCGGGTTGACCAGCTCCAGATAGCTGTCGACGCTGTGCGGGCTGGCGAGGCTTTCGGCCAGCGGGGAGGCGAGCAGCCGCCGGACCGCACGTTTCGGCGCCTGGAATCGAGTCGCCATTGCGTTCTCCTTTTCGGTGCACGCCTGTTCACTCACTACGTTGACGGTGCTTGCTCCAGTACGTCAAGTGCTAGCTCTGAAGCGTGGCGCACGCCTCATTGGGCGTAGATCCTTGGTGAACAAGCGTGCACTGCCATCGCGCCGGTAGGCTCACCGTGTGACATCCCGCAGAGGCCGCCCCGGCAGCCGTGCCGATCGAGGTGCGGCGGCGGAGCCTGCCACGAAGGGGGATTCCTCGACGAAGGAGGCTGGCCGGGAAGGCCGGCGCTCACGGAAGGAACGGGTGGGGCGCGCCCCCCAGTTCGAGCCCGGTGCCCGGCTGGAGCGCGGTGCCCGGCTGGAGCGTGGCGTACGGCCGGAGCGTGGCGTACGGCAGGAGCGCAAGGAACGCACCCGCCAGGCGATCCTCGACGCCGGCCTGGAGCTGGTCGCCAAGCACGGGTACGCCGGGCTCAGCCTGCGCCAGGTGGCGCGCGCCGCCGGGATCGTGCCGACCGCGTTCTACCGCCACTTCCGGGATCTCGACGAGCTCGGGCTGGCGCTGGTGTCGGAGTCGTTCAGTACGCTGCGCGCGATGCTGCGCTCCGCCCGGCGCGACATCACCGACTTCGCCCGCGTGATCGACCAGTCGATCGAGATCCTCGACCAGTACGTCACCGACCACGACGCGCACTTCCGCTTCCTCGCCCGGGAGCGCTCCAGCGGCGTACTGGTGATCCGGCAGGCGATCCGATGGGAGCTCCGGCTGATCGTGAGCGAGCTGGCGCTGGATCTGTCGCGCTTTCCGGTGCTCTCCGAGTGGCCGGCCGGCGACCTCCAGGTGCTCGCGGAGCTGATCGTCAACTCGATGGTGGTCACCGCCGAGGGCATGCTCGACGCCCCCTCCGCCCGCGACCGCGAGGCGATCGCAGACACCGCCAAAACGCAACTCCGCCTGATCATCGTCGGCGTAGCCCACTGGCAACCCACCCCCTGATCGCGCTCTCGTCGAGGTTTGTGGTCAAACTGCTGTCTTGGCGGCGTGTGATGTCTCGGGTTGGTCCGGACAGTTGTGATGTCTCAGGTTAGTCCGGACGCTTCTTCGGTTGGGGGCCTCGGGGTTTGCCGTTGCCGTAGTAGTGGCGGTCGGGTTCGAGGTGGACGGTGCG
>JBOGDG010000273.1:0-5189 GCA_050701655.1 Micromonosporaceae bacterium | reverse complement strand
GCCGCCGCGCTCATCGACGGTGGTCCAGCGCTCGCCGTCGTTGGATCCCTCCAGCACCCAGGAGGCGGGGTCACTGGCGGCGTCCCCGGCTCCGGACGTGAGTGTGTAGAACCGGACCGGCTGCCTGGTGTCGCCGGCGAAGTCATACCGGACCCAGGGGTCGGCCCCGAGCAGCGTGGTGTCGGTGGCCGAGTCGTTGTCGAACAGCCGGGCCGCGTCGGTGCCGGCGCTGCCGCTGGGCGTACCCAGGCCGGGTCCGGTGGTGTCGCGCAGCGGCTCCGGCACCTCGTCGCCGGTGGTGATCGACGGCGGTACGGCGTCCCTGCCCGTCCCCCACGTCGACGGCTTCCGGTCCATTTCGAAGTCGATCACGCCGCCCTTGGCCAGAACGTCGTGCGGCAGGTACGTCTTGTCGTACGGCTTGCCGTTGACCCGCACTCCCTTGACGTAGACGTTGCGGGCGTTGTTGTCGGGGGCGTTGATGACGAGGTCCTTGCCGTTCTCCAGATGGATCGTGGCCTTCCGGAACAGCGGCGACCCGATCGCGTACGTCGGGCTGCCCATCTGAAGCGGGTAGAAGCCGAGCGCGCTGAACACGTACCACGCCGACATCTCGCCGTTGTCCTCGTCGCCGGCGTACCCCTGGCCGATCTCGCTGCCGAGGTAGAGCCGGGACAGCGCCTCACGGACCGTGGCCTGGGTCTTGGACGGCTGACCCGCGTAGTTGTACATGTACGGGATGTGGTGCGACGGCTGGTTGGAGTGCCCGTACATCCCCATCCGGACGTCCCGGGCCTCCCGCATCTCGTGGATGATCCCGCCGTACGAGCCGGGGAACGTCGCCGTCTCCGGGGTGCTGAAGAACGTGTCGAGCTGTTTGCCGAGCTGGTCCCGGCCGCCGTACAGGTTGGCCAGCCCCTGACCGTCGTGCGGTACGTGGAACGCCATGTTCCAGCCGTTGGTCTCGGTGTAGTCGAACCCCCACACCCGCGGGTCGTACGTCTGCGGGCTGTGCCGCCAGGTGCCGTCCGCGTGCCGGCCCTGGAAGCAGTCCACCGCGGGGTCGTACATGTTGACGTAGTTCTGGGCGCGGTTCAGGAAGTACTCGTGCTCCTCCAGGTAGCGGTCCTTCTCCGCGCCGGTGGCCTTCGCGGCGAGCGCCTTCGCCATGTTGGCGATCCCGAAGTCGTTGATGTAGCCGTCCATCGCCCACGACATGCCCTCACCGGTGGACTCGATGGAGGTGTAGCCGAGGAACTGCGAGGTGGTCAGCCCCTTGCGCCCGACGTGCCGGCTCGGCGGCGCCACGGTGGCGTTGCGGACCGCCGCGTCGTACGCCGCCTTCGCGTCGAGTCCGACCCCCTTCAGGTACGCGTCCGCGAACGCCACGTCCGAGCTGGTGCCGACCATCAGGTCGGCGTACCCGGGTGACGACCAACGGGCGATCCAGCCGCCGTCCTGGTACTGCTGTACGAACCCGTCCACCATCTCGGCCGCCGCCGACGGAGTGAACAGCGAGTATGCCGGCCACGTGGTCCGGTACGTGTCCCAGAACCCGTTGTTGACGTACACCTTGCCGTCCACCACCGGGGCGCCGGTTTCGGTGGGACCGCTGGGTGGTGTGCTGGTAGCCGACTGGACGGCGTGTTTGAAGACCGGCTGGTCGGTGCTGCCGGTGTTCTCGTACCCGGAGTTCGGGTAGAGGTACAGCCGGTAGAGGTTGGAGTACAGGCTGACCAGCTGGTCCCGGGTCGCCCCCTCCACCTCGATCACGCCGAGCTTGGCGTCCCATGCCGTCCGGGCGCGGTCACGCACACTCTCGACGGTGTCGGTGGAGCCGATCTCCAGGTGCAGGTTGTGTTTGGCCTGGTCGACGCTGATCAGCGACGACGCGATCCGCATCGTGACCGTACGGTCCGCTCCGGCGTCGAAGCCCAGGTAGCCGAGCACGTTGTCGCGGCCCTGACCGGTGAGCTTGGAGCCGCTGGTCACGGGCTTGTCGAAGACCGCGTAGTAGTACATCCGGGTGGCCCCGGTGGACAGTCCACTCCGGACATCGGAGTAGCCCGTGACGACGCCGTTGGACGTGTCGAGAGTCAGGCCGCCGTTGTTGTTGACGTTGTCGAAGACCAGCTTCGCCGCGTCGCCGGGGTACGTGAACCGGAACAGCGCCGCGTGGTCCGTCGGCGCGATCTCGGTCTTCAGCCCGTTCTCGAACGTCACCCCGTAGTAGTGCGGCTGCGCCGTCTCGTTGCTGTGCCGGAACGGCAACGCCCGGGCGGTACGCGACGGGTCCGGCGCCCCGCCGGCGGTCGACGGCATCACCTGGAAGGTCTGCCGGTCCCCCATCCACGGGCTCGGCTCGTGGCTGGCGGTGAACGCCTGCAGCGTCGGCAGGTTCAGGTTGTTGTTGGTGCGGTGGTAGTCGTACAGCCAGCTGATCGAGCCGGCGTTGGTCATCGGGGTCCAGAAGTTGAACCCGTGCGGTACGGCGGTCGCCGGGAAGTTGTTGCCCCTGGAGAAGCCGCCGGTGGAGTGGGTGCCCCGGGTGGTGGGGACGTACTCGGACGGGCTGCCGGTGGTGTTCTCCGGGGCGCCGTTGGCGTACGGCTGGCGCTTCCGGTCGGTGACGATCTTGATGTCGTCGACCCAGCCGCGGAACCCGAGCGGGCCGTGCGGACTGTCGTACGCCACCAGGATCCGGTCGATCGTCTTGCCGTGCGCCACCTTGCCGATCTCGGAAACCTTGAAGTTCCACTGGTCGGCGTAGAGCGTCTTGGAGTCGCCCTGGCCACGCGGGCTCACCACGGCCCCGTGCTGGTCCCGGGCGTTGAGGTCGCTCAGGTACGTCCCGTCGCTGAACGCCAGGTCCACCGAGATGTACGTGCTCGGGTAGTGCGCGTCCGCCCCGGTGAACTCGGGGAAGACCACGTACGACAGCTCCGTGCTCTTGGCGACCGGGATGTCCACGGCGAACACCTTGTGGTACGAGTAGCCGCCGTCCTTCGAGGTGGTGCTGCCGACGTACTGGTATCCCTTGAGGCCGGTGAAGCCGGCGCGCGGCTTGGAGACCTGACCCCCGTTCGGGCCGTTGCCGATCCCGCTGCGCATCCCGGAGTCCGGTGGCGGTTCCGTGGACCCGTCAGACAGTTCCCACTCGGCGAGCTGCACGATGCTGGCCCCGCTGTTCGCGGTGACGTTCAGCCGGTAGTGAAGGTACTTCGTGGTGTTGTCGAACCTGTACTCCTTGCGCTGGAACCGGGCCGAGAACACCTGCCCGCTGCGGCTGTCCACCGTGGTCCAGTTCTCCCCGTCCGCCGAACCCTGCAGCTGCCAGTCCCTCGGGTCCCGGGTGGGCGCGTCGTTCGCGGACGTCAGCGCGTAGTGGTTCACCGCGACCGGCTCGGACAGCTGGTAGCTGACCCAGGCGGTGCTGGTGAACACCAGCCACTTCGAGTTCGGGTCGCCGTCGTTGAGGTTCTCCTTGACCTCGCCGGCCTCGGAGAACTCGCCGCTCGCCGAGACCCCGACCACCTTGTCCGCGATGCTGCCGGGGATCCCGCCCGGCAGGACGCCGCTGGTGTTCTTCGACTTCTCGGCGGTGTTCACCCAGGTGGGCTGGGTGTCGCCGGGCTCGAACGACGAGTAGAACGCGGTGCCCTCGGCCGTGGCCTCCTTGCGCGCGTCGGCGGCGGAGTCGCGTGCCTCAGAGCCTGACGGCGGCTTCTCCGCCTTCCCCGGCTTCGGCGGCGGGCTGTACGAGGGCCCCGGCTTCGGCGTCCCCGAAGGACCCGGGTTCGGTACGCCCGACGGCCCCGGATCAGGAGCCGGGTCGGCCGATGGGGCCGGACTCGGGTCGCCCGGGTCCGGCTCCGCGAAGGCAGCCGTGGGCAGCGTGAACACCAGGGCGAGGGCGGTGGCCGCGGCCAACAGCGTGGTGCGGCCCGTCGCCGCGGCGAACAGCATGGTGCGTCCGGGGGAAAACATCAGTGCTACCTCCGTGGCTCAGCCGGTGGCGATCGCGAAGACGTGGATGCGGTTCTCGACCCGGCAGGGTGACGCTGAAGCCGTGGTTCCTGGTGTGGTCGTAGAGGTAGCCGCCCGGCGCCGCGGTGCGGGTCTGGTCGGCGTCGTTCGGGAACGACCGGCTGTTCTCCGGACTCCGCGCGAGCATGCCGAACGGGCGTACCGCTCCAGGGAAGGTGTTGCCCGCGTTGCTGGTGCCGATCATCGGGTTGACCAGGGCGACGGGGGCGTCCACGAGGTCCGGCGACGTGGCGGCCGCAGGGCTTGCCGAGAGGCCGCGCGCACGACGGCGAGACTGACGAGAAGGCTGACGCCACGGCGGGTACGTCCGTCGACCATCGGCTGCCCCTCAAGACAAGTCCCTATGACAACGTTGTCCCCCGAATCTGTCGTAGACCTTCTCAGGCCGGCGCCGGGCGGGTCAAGGCCAACAGAACAGTTTCCTTGCAGTCGCAGGACGACGGCTACGGCCTCCCGGCCGGCGGCTGCCCTCGCCGAGTCCGCCCAGGCGGTACGGCGCCGGGCGGGTCGTCAGTCGACGACAGCTCAAATCCGGCGCGACGGGCGCTTCAGGTCCCGGGCGAGGTGAGACCGGCGCAGCCCGCCCGACCGTAGCCGGCGCAGATCCGCGGTCGTGGCATGCATGAGCTGGACATGAAAGCAGTTCACGTGTTCCAGCACGGCGAACAGCGCGAACCCGAGCCCGGGCCAGGACGCCAGGCCGGGCGCGTTCGCCACCGCGTACCCGGTGACCGAAACTCCGATGGCCAGCAGGACCGGGTTGACGACGCGGGCGGCGCAGAAGATCGAGACCCCGGGAAGAGCGGGCTCGCGGGTACGCAGCTGGTACAGCTTGGCCAGCCAGTAGCCCGCCCCCTCGACCAGGAGTACGGCAAACAGGCAGAAGCCCGCCAGGTTTGGCAGCGTGGTCGGTAGCCCGACGATGCCGAACCACACCGTGGCCTGGAACGGAATATTGACCACTTCCATCACGGTGAGGGAGCGCAGCCGTCGTTCAACCCTCTGGCGCGAACCGCTGACAGCGTGAGCGGCTACCTCCACGTCCGTCATTTAATCAGCGACTGCCTACACCCTGGACGGCGACGAGGCTCGACCGGCTCGGCTGAAGGCCTGCGTCCCGAGCTGATCGGCGTGGTGCCGCC
>JBOGDG010000272.1:0-5193 GCA_050701655.1 Micromonosporaceae bacterium | reverse complement strand
GCGCAGCTGTGCGGCCACCGCTTCGGCGCGCTCCGGCTCGTCGAAGTACTCCACCGCGGCGTCGGTCGGGCGCCGCGACCGCTTGACGCCTTCGGTCACCAGCTTGGCGAGCGCCCGGTCGGTCCCCGGGACCTTCGCCAGCGGCACGATCTCGCCGCCGGAGAGCCCGAGCAGCGGCTTGATCGACAGCGCGGTGCCGAGCAACGCGGCGGCTTTGCCGATCCGGCCCCCGCGACGCAGGTGCTCCAGCGTGTCGACGTAGATCATCTGAGTGGCGTACTGACGGCGCTGCTCGATCAGCTGCGCCACCTGTGCTCCGCTGGCGCCGGCGGCGGCCGCCTCGCTCGCCGCGACCGCCAGGAAGCCCAGGCTCATCCCACTCGTCAGCGAATCCACCACATGGACCGGCACCGACATCCGGCTGGCGGCCTCCCGCGCCGACTCCGAGGTCTTCGACAGCCGGCCGGAGATGTGCAGCGACACGATCTCCGAATATCCGGCGTGCACGGCGTCGCTGTACGCCCAGAAGAACTCCGGCGACGGCGGTTCGGCGGTGCTGACCGGGGTTTCGGTACGCAGCGCGCTCGCCACGTACGCGGGATCGGCGCGCGCCTCGTCGGTCTCCTCGACTCCGATCTGTAACCGCAGCGGCACTACGGAGATGCCGTAGTACTTCGTCACCTCGGGGGGCAGTGCGGCGGTGGAGTCGGTGACGACGGCGACTCGGGGTTGGGGGTACGGACGCATACCCGACACGCTAATCGCGACTTTGATTCACATCCAGAGCGAGTTGCGACGAGTATCCCGTTTCGTCGCTGGACAGGGTACGGAGGAGGGTATTCAGCCGAGAATCCCGTTCAACCGCTTCTCTACCAGCGGCAACACCTCGTCGACGGTGACCGGGCGACCCAGCTCCGCGGAGAGCGAAGTGACACTCGCGTCGCGGATCCCGCACGGCACGATCCGATCGAAGTACGCCAGATCGCAGTCGCAGTTGATCGCGAAGCCGTGCAGCGTGACGCCCCGGCTGACCCGGATCCCGATCGCGGCCAGCTTGCGATCCTGGCCGCGCGCGTCGGCCGGGACCCAGACGCCGCTACGCCCCGTGATCCTGCTCGTGGTGACCCCGAGCTCCCCGCAGACCTCGATCAGCATCGCCTCGACCCGGCGTACGTACGCCACCACGTCGACCGGGTCGGGCAGCCGCGTGATCGGGTAGCCGACCAGCTGGCCCGGGCCGTGCCAGGTGATCTTGCCCCCGCGGTCGACGTCGATCACCGGTGTGCCGTCGAACGGCCGGTCGTGCGGCTCGGTACGTTTCCCGGCGGTGTAGACGCTGGGGTGTTGCAGCAGTAGCACCGTGTCCGGTGCGGCGCCGGCCACCACATCGGCGTGCAGCCGGCGCTGCTCGTCCCACGCGGTCTGGTAGTCGACTGTGCCGGCGCGGATCGCCCGCAGCGGCCGGGTCCCGGCCGGTGCCGGGGACGGGGAGACGGTGGAGGTCACGGCTCGAGCCTAGCCGGGCCCGATTCCGGTGCACCGATGAGTTTGGCCACCGGCCCTGGTCTATCTGGTTATGACGGAGCGACTGACAGCGCCGCCACGCGTTATCGAGCGGGCGGCGCAGCCGTACGTGGCGATCCGCGGGGTGGTCACGCTGGACACCTTCAGCGAGATCGCGGACCGGATTCCTGAGCTGCTCGGCTGGCTCGGCGCGCGCGGGCTGGCGCCGGCCGGCGCCCTTCTTCCGGTACCTCGTGATCGACATGCCACGGCGGCTGGAAATCGAGGCGGGGTTCCCGGTGGCGTCCGAAGTGGACGGTGACGAGCTGGTCGGCAGCGGCGTACTGCCGGCGGGCCGGTACGTCACGCTCACCCACGTGGGCCATCCCGACCGGCTGGTGGAGCTGACCGCCGCGATGCTGCGCTGGGGCGATGAACAGGGTTGGCGGTGGGACGTGGCCCGCGATGAGACGGGGGAGCGCTGGGGCTGCCGGCTGGAGGTGTACGAGACCGACCCTCGCGAGTGGCCGGACCCGGCGACCTGGCAGACCACGCTCGCGTTCCGCCTGGCCGACTGAGCCGCACCCGCCAGCCGCTCCCGCGCGCCAGCCGCTCCCGCGCGCCAGCCGCGCTAGACGACGGGTGCGTCCGGGAGGAGGCGGGGCTCGATCCGGGTCTCCACGGCGCGGCCGTCCGGGCCGGCGGTGATCTGGTAGCCGGCGGCATCGTCGCGGTCGCTGACCACCTCGGCCAGCTCGGTGCCGTGGTAGACCAGCCCCACGCCGTTGTCGGTGGCGTACGCGGTGGGCAGCGTGCAGTCGGCGACCAGCCGGTGCAGCAGCGGCCGGCGCTGCTCCTCGGCGTCGTAGTGCACGCCGTTGGCGTACGGGAGGAAGCCCAGCCCGTCGGTCACCGGCCGCAGCTCGGGGCCGTACGAGTCGGTGGTACCGCCGACGTGCCAGCAGATCGAGCCGGCCGAGACCCCGGTGAGCACGATCCCCGCCTCCCAGCACTCCCGCATGATCTTGTCGAGGCCGTGCAGCCGCCACAACGCCAGCAGTCCGGCGACGCTGCCGCCGTTCACCCAGATCACGTCCTGGTCGAGCAGGTGGTCGCGCAGGTCCGCGAAGTTGGGCATCGGGAGCAGGTTGACGCAGGTCACGCGTACCCCGGTGCCGTAGAACGCCTCGTGCAGCGCCGCATTGGTGAAGGCCTGGTCGCCGAGCGCGGTGCCGAGGGTGGCCAGCTTCGGCTGCGCGGCGCCGGAGAGCTCCAGCGCGTACCGGACCAGCGGGCCGGGCGCGAACCGGCGGCGTACCCCCGGAATGAAAGCGCCCGAGGTGGCGAGGACGGTGGGTGTTCTGCTCACAAGAACGGGACCGTACCCGAGGCCTGGGAGAACCTGTGAACGGGCAGCAACCTGTAGCCACACCGTCGCTGCGCGTTGACTTTACAAACGAAAACCAGTACCAATAAGGCTCCGTATCCGATCGACCGAATGGAGTCGACAGATGTCACTTGACGTATCCCCGGCCCTGCTCGCCCGTGCCGAGTCCGGCGAGGTGACCGACGAGGAGTTCGCCGAGTGCGTACGCACCTCCCTGCCGTACGCCTGGGAGACGATCAGCCGGGTGGTCGGCGAGCTGGGCTCCTCGACCGCACAGTTCGCCGACAACGAGGTCCCGCCGCCCACCGAGACCGACCGCGGGCAGCTGCTCCGCGCGCTCGCCAGTGACGCGATCCGCGGCGGACTGGAACGCCACTTCGGGGTCAAGCTCGCCTTCCAGAACTGCCACCGGGTGGCGGCGTTCCGGACCGCCGCGGTGGACAGCGAGACGTACCGGCGGTTCATCTCGGTACGGGGGCAGCTGCTCAACCAGTCGCCTGAGTTGCGCAACTGCTGAGACCGGCGCGCGGCCGGCGCGGGCTCAGTGCGACAGCGCCCAGTCCAGCGCCGGCCGCAGCTCCGGGTGGCCGAACGCGTACCCGGCCCGGGTCAGTACGCCCGGCAGCACCCGCATGCTCGCTACCGCCTGCTCGGAGAACTCACCCAGTCCGACCCGCAGTGCGAACCGGGGCACCGGTAGCAGCGCGGGACGCTCCAGCGCCCGGCCCAGGACGCGGGTGAAATCCGCGTTGGTCTCCGGATGCGGCGCCGTCAGATTGACCGGGCCATTGATGTCGTGGTCGAGCAGGAAGACCACGGCGCTCAGCCAGTCCGCCAGCGAGATCCACGACATGTACTGCTGGCCGCCGCCGAGCCGTCCGCCCAGCCCCAGCCGGAATGGTAGGAGCATCCGCTTCAACAGCCCGCCGGAGGCGGCCAGCACCAGGCCGGTGCGGAGCGTCACCACGCGTACCCCGGCGTCGCCGGCGGGCCCGGTCGCCGCCTCCCACTGGTGCGTCACCGTGGTCAGATAGCCGCCGTCGCCCGCCTGGGCGGACTCGTCGACGGCGTGTTCGCCGGTGTCGCCGTACCAGTCGATTCCGGAGGCGTTGAGCAGCACCTTCGGGCGATGCTCCGCGGTGGCCGCGGCCGCGGCGACCGTCGCTGTGGTGTCCAGCCTGCTGTCCAGGATCACCTTCTTGTACGCCGCCGACCAACGCTTGTCGCCGACGGCGGCCCCGGAGAGGTTGATCACCGCGTCGGCGCCGTCCAGGATCGCCGGATCCAGCTCATGCGCCGCCGGCCGCCACTGTGCCTCGTCTTCGGCGCGGGCGGGACGGCGTACCAGCCGGATCACCTCGCTGCCGTCGTCGCGCAGCCGGGTCACCAGATGTTTGCCGAGAAAACCAGACGCGCCCGACACGAGGACCTTCATGACGCCATCCTCCATCCCGGTACGAGATGCCACAAACCCTCGAGGCGCGCCCGATGAGAACTCGGGCGCGCCTCGTGAAGGTTGTCAGAGCCTCAGCTGATGCCGAGCTCGGTCTCGAAGTTAGCCGCCTCCAGCCGCTCCTTCACGGTGGCGAGGAAGCGTGCCGCGTCCGCGCCGTCGACCAGCCGGTGGTCGTACGAGAGCGCGAGGTACACCATCGAGCGCGGCACGATGATCTCGCCCAGGTGGTTGTCGTCGACCACCACCGCGCGCTTCACCACCGCACCCGTACCCAGCATCGCCACCTGTGGCTGCGGCACGATCGGGGTGTCGAACAGCGCCCCCCGGCTGCCGGTGTTGGTCAGCGTGAACGTGGCGCCCGAGATCTCGTCCGGGGTGATCTTGCCGGCGCGGGTACGCTCCGCCAGGTCGGCGATCCGGCGGGCCAGCCCGGCCAGATTGAGGTCGCCGGCGCTGTGGATCACCGGCAGCATCAGCCCCCGGTCGGTGTCCACCGCGAGCCCCAGGTGCTCGGTGTCGTGGTAGGTCACCGTACCGGCGTCGGTGTCGATCGACGCGTTGACGCTGGGGTGTACCCGCAGCGCCTCCACAGCCGCCAGCGCGAAGAACGGCAGGAACGACAGCTTGACGCCGTGCCGCGTCTGGAAGTCGGCCTTCGCCTCCTGCCGCAGCCGCGCGATCCGGGTCACGTCGACCTCGACCACCGTGGTGAGCTGCGCGGCGGTCTGCAGCGATTCGACCATCCGCTTGGCGATGATCGACCGCATCCGGGACAGCTTCTCGGTACGCCCCCGCAGCGGGCTCGGCGCGGCCGCTGCCGGGGCCGCCGCTGGCTGCGCCGCAGGTG
>JBOGDG010000271.1:0-5206 GCA_050701655.1 Micromonosporaceae bacterium | reverse complement strand
ATGCCGGGCTACCCCCCGTCCGGGCCGGCCGGCTATCCCCCGGCCTACCCGCAGGCCCCGGGCTACGGCGCACCGCCCGGGAACAACGGTATGGCGATCGGCAGCATGTGCACCGGCATCGGTTCGGTCGTGCTGGGCGTGCTCGGCTGCTGTCTGGGCATCATCGCGGGCATCCCGGCGCTGCTGGCCGGCGGCGTCGCGCTGGCGCTGGGCTTCGTCTCGATGAAGCAGATCGACCAGTCCCAGGGGCAGAGCGGCGGCAAGGGGATGGCGATCGCCGGCCTGGTCACCGGCGGCATCGGCGCGCTGATCGGGCTGGTGTGGATCGTGCTCAGCATCCTGTATTTCGCCGGCGCGTTCGACGGCCTCAACAACTACTGAGCCACCCTCGGCGCTGATCCGCCGGGGTATCTTGGCCGCCATGTCAGAGTCGGCCGCGACGGCGGAACCCGAGCAGAAGGTCAGCTGGTCGGAGCTGTTCATCGACCTGGTGTGGGTGCTCGGGGTGACGCAGATCGCCGCCGCACTCGCCCACGGGCACGGTGCCTCCGATGTGGCGCTCTCGCTGCTGCTGCTCCTCCCGATGTGGTGGGGCTGGGTCGGCACCACGGTGTACGCCAACGCCGCCGGCGCCCGGATCGAGGCGGCCTCCGGACGGCTGGTGCTGTTCGCGGTGGCGGCCTGCGTACTCACCATGGCGGTGGCGCTGCCGACCGCGTACGGCGGCGGCGGGCTGCTGTTCGTCGGGGCGTACGCGGTGCTGCGGGTCGCGCTGTGGTCGGCGATGCGGCCGCTGCGGTTCTACGGCGCCCCCGGGCTGGACCCGTTCGGGATCGCGTTGTTCTTCGCCACCCCGCTGTTCCTGGTCGGCGGCATGCTCGACGGCGCGTGGCGGGTCGGGCTGTGGGTGGCCGCGGCGTTGATCGAGATCGCCGGGCCGCGGCTGCTGGGCCGGCGGCTGGCCGGGCTGCACTTCGAGACCGCCCACCTGCCGGAGCGGTTCGGACTGTTCATGATCATCATGCTCGGCGAGACCGTCGTCGCCACCGGCGGCCAGGCGGCCGTCGGCGAGACCGTGCCCGACGCCGCGGTGCTCGGGTCGCTGGCGCTCGGGTTCGTGGTGATCGTGGCACTGTGGTGGACGTACTTCCACTTCGGCGCCTCGGCGGTACGGCACGCGCTACGTACCACCACGATGCAGGCCAGGATCGTGCGCGACGTGTTCAGCTACGCCCACCTGGTGTACGTGATCGCGCTGATCGGGATCGCCGTCGGGCTCAAGAAGCTACTGGCGCACCCGATGGACGTACCGCACTCGGTGCTGGAGCTGTTGCTGGCGCCCGGCGCGGCGCTCTACCTGCTCGGCTTCGGCTACTCGCGGTGGCGGATGTTCGGCGCGCCCACGGTGTTCCGTGCCGCCGCCGCGGGGGTCTGCCTGGTGTTGGCGGTGATCGCGCCGCTGCTGCCGCTGGTGGTGACCGCCGCGCTGGTCGCCACCGTGCTGGTGGCCCTCAACGCGCTGGAGTTCTTCTGGGTCACCACCGGCCGCCCCCTGCTCCTGATCCCCGTCCCCGGCGCAAAGCGATGACATTGCGGTACGGGCCTCGGGAGGCTATAGCAATGCTTGCTATACTTCTGCCATGTCCGACAGGCGCGAGGTGCTGCGTGATGTGATGCTGGAGACCGGCACCACCCAGTCGGAGCTGTCTCGACTTAGCGGCGTGCGGCAGCCCAGCATCAGCCAGTTCCTGTCGGGCCGCGTGGAGATGAGCGACGACATGCTCGACCGGCTGTTGTCGTGCATGGGCTTCCAACTCGAGGTGGTACGGCGTCCGGTCACGCGCCAGCTGAACCGCTCCTCCGAGCGCTCCTGGCAGCTCCATCGCCGGCTGTCGACGCACCTGACTCCCGAGACCCTGGACGAGTGGCGTCCGACAATCCTGCGCAACCTCAGTCGGCTGCGCGGCAGCGTACGGGGCCAGCCTCACGTAAGAAACCTCGATCGCTGGCAGCAACTCCTCCGCGACCGGGACGTGCCCGGGCTTCGCCGCGCGATGACCGGCCTCGACACCGACTCGGTGGAGATGCGCGAGGTCTCCCCGCTGGGGGGCCTGCTGTCCCAGGAGGAGCGCTCCGCGGTCTTGGGGCTGGCGGGCTAATGCGCCGCGACCAGCTCGAACACGCGATCCGGACGGCGTGCCAGATCATCCAGCACGCCGAGGTGATCGTCGTTGGCTCGCAGGCGATCCTCGGCACCTACGACGAGAGCGAGCTGCCTGCCGAGGCCACGATGTCGGTCGAGGTAGACATCCTGCCGATCGCGGACAGCAACGAGGAGACCACCCGACTCGCCGATCTCATCGAAGGCATCGCCGGCGAGTTCTCGTCGTTTGAGCAACTCCACGGATTCAGCATCGATGGCGTTGACCTCGACACCGCCGTCCTGCCCGACGGATGGCGTGACCGCTTGGTGAAGGTCCAGAACGCGAACACCGCCGCGCCCGCGGGCGAGCCGCGCTTCACCGGCTGGTGTCTCGACAAGGAAGACCTCTGTGTCGCCAAGCTGTGTGCCTACCGCGAGAAGGACCGCAACTTCGTCGCAGCCCTCCTCGACACCGGGCTCGTTGACGCCGATGTCATCGTGACGCGGCTCGGCTTGGTGCCCGACAACCACCAACGCCTGACCCAGCAGGCACGCTCCTGGCTGGCCCCCAGGTTGTTGACGTAGAGCACCTTCACCCGATTCGAAACCGGCGCTACCGCCTTGAAAGCGCGGCCCGCCACGGGTGTCCGGGATGGACCGTGTCGAGCGCGCCGGCCAGCCAGGAACGCTGAACCGCGGTAAGCACCGGTAACACGGCCGCGAAGTCGGCCTCGTCCTTGGTGCGGGTCGCCTTCGCCTTGAACAGCAACGCCACCTCGGGTCGCAGGTACGGGATCCCGTCGCCGGTACGCAGGATCAGCTCGGCGTACGGCATCCGGATCGACGGATCCCGCCGGCACACCCACAGCCCCGCCTCGGACGGCTCCCGGAACACGTCGAACCGCCACACCCTTGCCGCCCGGTCCCACGCCCAGGTCTGGTGGAACTCCGCCGACCGTTCCGGCCACGGCAGCGCCTCGCCGTTGCCGACGGTGTAGAAGTCGCAGTCGCCGAACCGCTCGGCGATCTGACCGAATCGCGGGGCCGGCACCGCGATCTCCAGGTCCTCGTGGGGCCGGGCCGGGTCGGTGACCCCAAATTCGGTCAGGTGCAGCTCGACCGCCCAGCCCGCCGCGACGTACCAGGGGGCATCCACCCCAGCCAGGCGCGCCGCCACCTCGCGCGGATGCCACGGGTGCCACGCGTCCAGGTCGGCTGTCACCGCGTACCTCCCAAAAAAGATCTTGGTGGCGGAGAGGTCACAGACACCGCTACCACGCACGGTTCACACCGCCCTGCGCAAGGCGGCAGAACAGTTACTCATCCTCCGGTTAGTGACGCGAAATGCCCGGTTTCCGCGCCCAGCGCGGAAACCGGGCATTTCGGTCACTTCCGCCTGCGGATCTCTTCGACGGCCTGGGGGACGACTTTGAAGAGGTCGCCGACGACGCCGTAGTCGGCGAGCTCGAAGATCGGCGCCTCTTCGTCCTTGTTGACGGCGACGATGGTCTTCGAGGTCTGCATGCCAGCGCGGTGCTGGATCGCGCCGGAGATGCCGGCGGCGATGTAGAGCTGCGGCGATACCGACTTACCGGTCTGACCCACCTGGAACGCATGCGGGTAGAAGCCGGAGTCGGTGGCTGCACGGGACGCGCCGACCGCGGCGCCGAGGGTGTCGGCGAGCTCCTCGATCAGCTTGAAGTTCTCCGCGCTGCCGACACCACGGCCACCGGAGACCACGATGCTCGCCTCGGTCAGCTCCGGGCGGGAGCCCTTCTGCTCGGCGACCCGCTCGACGACCTTGACCTGCTTCGCCACGTCGGAGACCGCGACGTCGACCGGCACCTGCTCGGCGGCGCCCGCCGCCGCTTCCGGGGTCACCGAGTTGAGCTTCACGGTGGCCAGCGGGATGCCCTTCGACACCTT
Source organism: Micromonosporaceae bacterium (assembly GCA_050701655.1). Taxonomy (GTDB): domain Bacteria; phylum Actinomycetota; class Actinomycetes; order Mycobacteriales; family Micromonosporaceae; genus WHSM01. The sequence goes on along the minus strand of JBOGDG010000271.1, from coordinate 1,137 downwards.
CGACTTCACGATCGTGGAACCCGCGAAGATCACCTGTGTCGCGGTGCCGTCCGCGGCCAGGTCGGAGACATCGGCCAGTACGCCGTTGTCCAGTTTGACCGCGACCCGCCCGGCGATTTCCTTGCCCTCCTGCGTACCGGCCAGCAGTACGGCGGCGGGGCTGACCTGACCGATCAGGTTCGCCAGCACCTCGGCCTTCGGGGCCACCAGGTAGCCATCCACGTCCTCGGACTCGGCCACGTACACCTTCGCGGCGCCGTACTCGCCGAGCTTGTCGGAGATCGCGGCGGCGGTGCCGGGGGCGCCGAGCACCACGGCGGAGGGCTCGCCCAGCGTACGGGCCAGCGTGAGCATCTCGAAGGTGACCTTCTTGACGGCCGGGGCGCCGCCCTCACCGGCGGGCGCCTCTACGACGACCAGGACTTCAGCCATGGGAATCCGTCACCCTCTCGCTCAGACGAACTTCTCGGACGCGAGGTACTCGACCAGCTTCACGCCGCCCTCGCCCTCGTCAGTGATCTTGACGCCGGCCTGCTTCGGCGGCTTCGGCGCGAACTCCAGCACCTGGCTGGTGGCGTTCGCCAGCCCCACCTCGTCGGTGGAGATGCCCAGGTCGGCCAGGGCGTACGACTGCACCGGCTTCTTCTTCGCCGCCATGATCAGCTTGAACGACGGGTACCGCGGCTCGTTGATGGTGTCCCAGACGCTCACGATCGCCGGACCCTCGGCTTGCAGCACCTCGTACCCCTCGTCGGTCTGCCGTTCGACGGTGACCGTGCTGCCGTCGACGGTCACCTTGCGGGCGCCGGTGACCGCGCCGACGCCGAGCCGCTCGGCGAGCATGTGCGGCATCGCCTGCACCCCACCGTCGGTCGCCTCAGCGCCGCACAGCACCAGATCCCACTCCAGCTTGCCGAGCGCGGCGGCGAGCACCTTGGAGGTAGCCACCGCGCAGGAGCCGTGGATCGCCTCGTCGGAGACGTGCACAGCGGCGTCCGGCCCCATCGACAGCGCCTTACGGATGGTGTCGGTGGCGTCGTCGGGCCCGACGGTCAGCAGCGTGACCTCGCCGCCGTGCTGCTCGGTCAGCGTGAGGGCCGCTTCGATGGCGTGTTCGTCCAGCTCATTCATCCGCTT
>JBOGDG010000270.1:0-5212 GCA_050701655.1 Micromonosporaceae bacterium | reverse complement strand
GTTGTGCAACTCGCTGAGCACCAGGCGGGCGCCGCCGCGCGAAACGGCGCCGCCGAGGGCTGCGGAGAACCCGTCGATCTGCACCAGGCGGGGCAGGGCGCGGCGAATCTGCGTCGTCACGACGTCTCTGGCGGCAATCTCCGTCGTCATCCGCACCTCCACGGTGATGGATCAGGAGCATGGGACACGCGGGCGGAAACGTCAACGGGTCACGCGTCCGCCCTGCGTCGCGGGCGCGGGTCGTCCGCGAGCCACCGCGGTCCGAACCGGCCCGGGACGTCCGGCTTTCGACCTCCTTCCTTTGGAGGATGCTGGGTTGTGACAGGCTGGTTAACCTCCGGTGTGATCTAGGCCATACCCGTCACGGAGGCCAGATGCTCGCGGTGCGCAATCTCGAGGTCGTCTACGACGACGTCATCCTGGTGCTGCGGGGAGTGAGCCTCCACGTGCCCGACGGCAAGATCGTCGCTCTGCTGGGCGCCAACGGCGCCGGCAAGACGACGCTGCTGCGGGCCGTGTCCGGCCTGCTCGACATCCACTACGGCAAGGTCACCAAGGGTTCGGTGACGATCGACGACGAGCCGATCCATCGGCACAGCCCGGCCCGGATCGTGCGGCTCGGCGTGAAGCAGTCCCTGGAGGGGCGGCGGATCTTCGCCGAGTTGACGGTAGACGAGAACCTCCGGGTAGGCGCGCACGCCAACGCGCGGCAGCTCCGCGACAACCTGGACCGGGTGTATGGGCTGTTCCCGCTGCTGCGGGAGCGCCACAAGAGCACCGCGGGCTATCTCTCCGGCGGCGAGCAGCAGATGCTCGCGATGGGGCGCGCGTTGATGTCCAATCCGCGGTACCTGCTGCTGGACGAGCCCAGCCTCGGGCTGGCGCCGCTGCTGGTGCAGCAGATCCGGGACCTGATCGTGGAGATCAACCGGCAGGGCACCACGGTGCTGCTGGTGGAGCAGAACGCCACCATGGCGCTGTCCATCGCCGAGCACGGGTACGTGCTGGAGACCGGCAAGATCGTGATGGATCGGCCCGCCGCGGAGTTGCTCGCCGACGAGGACATCCGCGAGTTCTACCTCGGGCTCGGCGCCGAGGGCGCGGCGAAGTCGTTCCGCGACGTCAAGCACTACAAGCGGCGGAAGCGGTGGCTGTCATGACCGGGCCGGACAGTGCGCCGATCCTGGAGTTCACCGACGTGCACCTGTCCTTCGCCGGCGTCACGGCGATCAACGGGGTGTCGTTCGAGGTCGGCGCCCGCGAGCTGTTTGCGATCATCGGACCCAACGGCGCCGGGAAGACGTCCATCTTCAACGTGCTGTCCGGGGTCTACCGGCCGCGTAGCGGGCAGGTCCGGTTCCACGGCGTGGACCTGATCGGGAAGCGGCCGCACCGGATCGCCGCCCTGGGGCTGGCGCGCACCTTCCAGAATGTCGAGCTGTTCGCCAACCTCACGGTGCTGGACAACCTGATGCTCGGACGCCACGCCCACATCCGGTACGGCGCGCTGGCCGCGTTCGCGTGGTGGGGCCGCGCCCGCAACCAGGAGCTCGCCAACCGCGCCGTCATCGAGGAGATCGTCGACTTCCTGGAGCTCGAGCAGTGGCGCGAGCACCCGGTGCGGCTGCTGCCGTACGGCGTGCAGAAGCGGGTCGAGCTGGGGCGCGCGCTCGCGGCGAAGCCCGAGCTGCTGCTGCTCGACGAGCCGGTGGCCGGGATGAACCTCGAGGAGACCGAGGACATGGCCCGGTTCATCCTCGACATCCGCGACGAGCTGGACATTCCGATGATCATGGTGGAGCACGACATGGGCATCGTGATGGATCTCGCCGACCGGATCATGGCGGTCGACTTCGGGGCGGCGATCGCCACCGGCACGCCCGCCGAGGTGCAGCGGCACCCCGACGTGATCCGCGCCTACCTCGGAGAGGAGCAGGCGTCGTGACCACTGCCACGCTGCCGGCCGACACCGCCCGGGGCGCCACCACCATCGCCACCCGGATCCGGGAGCGCGCCCGCGCCGCCCCGCGGAAGGTCGCGATGCGGGAGAAGGACTTCGGGATCTGGCAGGAGGTCACCTGGGCCGACTACTGGGACCGGGTCGAGCTGGTCGGGCACGCGCTGCTAGCTCTCGGCGTGGAGCCGGGAGACCGGGTCGCGGTGCACTCCGAGAACCGCTGCGAGTGGCTCTACAGCGACCTCGGGACGGTCGCCGTACGGGCGATCACCGTCGGCCTGTATCCGACGAACCCTGCGCCCGAGGTGGCGTACCTGCTCTCCCACTCCGGCTCCAAGGTCCTGATCGCGGAGGACCAGGAGCAGGTCGACAAGGCCCTGGAAGTGCTCGACGAGCTGCCCGACCTGGAGCGGATCGTCTACCTGAAGCCGCGCGGGATCCGCCGCCGGTACGACAACCCGAAGCTCCTCTACTGGGAGGACTTCCTCGCCCTCGGCGCCGAACACCGGGAAGCGAACCCCGCCGCCGTCGAGCAGCGGATGAGCCAGGCCCGGCCCGACGACGTGATGACGCTCGTGTACACCTCAGGCACCACCGGGCCTCCGAAGGGCGCGATGCTCTCGGTGGCGAACGTGGAGTTCGCGATCCGGGCGCTGATCCACTCCGGCGGCTTCACCTCGCCCCCACCCCACGACCGGGACATCCTGCTGTCGTACCTGCCGCTGTGCCACGTCGCGGAGCGGATCTTCACCACCTGGTTCAACGCCGCGGCCGGGGTGCAGGTGAACTTCGCCGAGTCGATCGCGACCGTGCAGGCGAACCTGCGGGAGATCCAGCCGACCATCCTGTTCGGGGTGCCGCGGATCTGGGAGAAGATCCTGGCCGGCGTCAACATCAGGCTCGCCTCGGCCTCGCCGGTCAAGCGCTGGTTCGCCCGGTTCTGGCTGCGCGTCGCGGACCGGATCGGCGACACCCTGGTCAGCACCGGCGGCCACCACACCCTCGGCACCCGCCTGCTGTACTCCGCCGGCTGGCTGTTCCTGTTCCGCCCGCTGCGGGACCGGATCGGGATGCGCAAAGTCCGGTACGCCGCCTCCGGCGCCGCGCCGATCGCGCCCGAGGTGCTGAAGTTCTTCATGGGCGTCGGGGTGCCGATGCACGAGGTGTACGGCATGACCGAGAACAGCGCGATCGCCACCGGGAACCGCCCCGGGCGGATCAAGCTCGGCACCGTCGGCGAGCCCCACGACGACATGGAGCTGCGCGTCGACGAAACGACCGGGGAGATCCTCACCCGGCATCCCGGGGTGTTCGCCGGCTACTGGCGGGACCCGGAGGCCACGGCGCGGGCCGTCGACCCGGACGGCTGGCTGCACACCGGCGACGTGGGCGAATGGGTCGGCGGCACGCACGTCAAGATCACCGACCGGATGAAGGACATCATCATCACCGCCGGCGGGAAGAACGTCGCGCCGTCGGAGATCGAGAACGCGCTGAAGGCCTCGGAGTTCATCAAGGAGGCGGTGGTGGTCGGGGATCGGCGGCCGTACCTCACGGCGCTGATCGGCATCGAGTGGGACACCGCCGGGGACTGGGCGCAGCGCCGGCGGATCCCGTACACCACGTACCGGGACCTGTCGGAGCGGCCGGAGGTGATCGAGCTGGTGCAGGGCCTGCTCGACCGGGTCAACGCGCGCTACGCCGCCGCCGAGCAGGTCAAGAAGTTCCGGATGCTGCCCAAGGAGCTCGACCACGAGGACGGCGAGCTCACCGCCACCCAGAAGGTCAAGCGGTCGGCGATGAGCCAGCGGTTCTCCGAGCTGGTCGAGTCGATGTACGGGGGCAGCGCATGAACGAGCTGCTGCGCACCCTGGTGAGCGGGCTGGGGAACGGGTCGGCGTACGCCCTGCTGGCCCTCGGTTTCGTGATCATCTACAAGGCGACCAGGGTGATCAGCTTCGCCCAGCCGGCGTTCATGCTCGCCGGTGCGGTGCTGGTCAGCTTCCTGGCCGGGCCGGTGGGCTTCGTCCCGGCGGTCGTGCTGGGCGTCGCCGGGGTCGCGCTGCTCGCCCTCGGGGTGGAGCGCGCGGTGGTACGGCCGATGGTCGGTCGCCCGGTATTCGTGGTCGCGATCATCACGCTGGGCATCGATATCGCGCTGCGGGTGGTGGTCAACGGCTTCATCGGCACCGACGTGCTGCAGGTCGGCGATCCGTGGGGGCTGGGCCGGGTCGAGCTGCTGGGCGTACGGGTGCAGGAGCGGCACCTGGCCGCGATCCTCACCACCGCTGTGGTGATCGCGGTGCTGTTCGTGTTCTTCAAGTACTCCCGGCTCGGCCTGGCGATGCGGGCCGCCTCGTTCGACCAGGAGACCGCGCTCTCCCAGGGCGTCTCGGTGGGCGCCGTGTTCGCGCTGTCCTGGGCGATCGCGGGCGGACTCGCCGCGGTGTCCGGGATCTTCGTCGCCACCGGTGGCGGGATCGACCAGCAGATGTGGATCGTCGCGCTGAAGGCGCTGCCGGCGATCATCCTGGGCGGCCTCGACTCGCTCGGCGGCGCCGTCGTGGGCGGCCTGACCATCGGGGTCGTGGAGTCGCTGGTCAGCGCGTACCAGGGCGACTTCGCGCCGTGGCTGGGACAGAACTTCTCGGTGGTTTCCCCGTACGTGGTGATGCTGCTGGTCCTGCTCGTCAGACCGTACGGCCTGTTCGGCACCAGAGAGGTGGAGCGGGTATGAGGGGCAGGCCAGCGCTCTACACCTCGTACACCCAGCATCTGCGGCTGTGGAACACCACGCCGAAGCGGCGGGCGGTGCTCGCGCTCGCAGTCGTGGCCTTTGCTCTTCCCTTCGTGTACGACGACCAGACGCTGCGCCTGCTCGCGCTCGGGTTCGCCGCCGCCATCGGTGCGATCGGGCTGAACCTGATCACCGGGTACGCCGGCCAGGTGAGCCTGGGCCACGCGTTCTTCCTGGCGATCGGGGCGTACACGGCGGCCGCCCTCAGCGGCGACCCCGAGGAGCGCACCCTCGGCTTCGGCATCACCAACGTGCTGGTGTGGCTGCTCGTGGCCGGTTTGGTCGCCGCCTTCTTCGGGGTGCTGGTGGCGCCGCTGGCCACCCGGCTGCGCGGGCTCTACCTGGCCATCGTGACGCTCGGCCTGGTCTTCCTCGGCGAGCACATCTTCAAGGAGTGGAAGCAGCTGACCGGCGGGCCCGGCGTCGGCCGGGCGGGCCCGGTGCCGGTGCTGTTCGGC
>JBOGDG010000269.1:0-5212 GCA_050701655.1 Micromonosporaceae bacterium | reverse complement strand
CCAGTGGCACGACGGTGTCGGGTCGCCGGGCCCGCGCCAGGTACGGCTCCGGGATGCTGTCCAGAATCGCCGAGGCCTGCCGGTACGAGGACTCGGCCGGCGCGGCGACGCTCGCCACCACATCGCCGGGGCGCACCCGTATCCCCGCCGAAGGGGCCGGGGCGGCAGGTGCGGAAGGGGCGGCAGCGGGGCGGGTGCCGCGTTCCCGGGCCGGGGTGAGCCCCAGCGCGTGGTCCTCGGCTAGCCCGTTGGGGGGCGCGCTCGCCCAGCGCTCGGTGAGCGCGGTCAGCTCCTCCGGATTGAAGGTCGGGTCCAGCACCTTGATCCGCTCCGGCAGCGGCGGGTGGGTGGCGAACATCGAGGACAGCTTCAGCCCATCGCCGAACAGCATGTGGCTGACGTCCTCGACCTTGCCGCTCTCCAGCTTGGAGCCGGTGGGCAGCCCGCCGATCTTCTTCAGCGCGCCGGTCAGCCCCTTGGTCTGCCGGGTGAACTGCACCGCCGACGCGTCGGCCAGGTACTCCCGCTGCCGGGACACCGCCGACTTGATCAGCCGGCCGAAGAACACGCCGACGTACCCGGCGATGAACAGCGCGAACGCGATCAGCATGATCGCGCCGGCGTTCTTGCCGCGGCCGCGGCCGCCCCACAACAGGAAACGACCGACGACGGCGAGCGCGAGGATCCCGAACAGTACGCCCATCAGCCGGATGTTCAGCCGCATGTCGCCGTTGACCACGTGGCTGAACTCGTGGGCGATCACGCCCTGCAGCTCGTCCCGGTTGAGGGTCTGCAGCGCGCCCCGGGTCACCGCGACCGCGGCGTCGGCCGGGGACCAGCCGGCGGCGAATGCGTTGATGCCGGGCTCGTGCTCCAGCACGTACACCTCGGGTACGGAGACGCCGGAGGCGATCGCCATCTCCTCGACCACGTTGCGCAGCCGGCGCAGCGCCGGATCGGTGGTGTCCTCGGGAACGTACACGCCGCCGAGTTGCTGCGCCACCTTGCCGCCCCCGCCGTTACGCAGCAGCAGCATCCGGACCAGCGAGCACGCCCCGATCAGCAGCAGCGTGATCGCGCTGACCACGCCGATCACACTGAGCAGTTGGGGCAGCGGACGGTCGTACAGCCCGAGGCCGGCCACCACCGCCAGATCGACGGCGATGACGATACCGAGCACCGCCAGTGCGAACAGCAGCACCAGACGGCGCGACAGCTTGCGTACCTGGCGCTGCCGCTCGAAGAAGTTCATCGCTTAGAACTGAACGCGCGGGACCTGGCGCACCTGCGGCGACTCCACCTCGAGCAGCGCCGCGGGGGTGAACGCGAACATGCCGGCGATCACGCTGTTGGGGAACACCTCGCGCTTGTTGTTGTAGTGCATCACCTGGTCGTTGAAGGACTGCCGGGCGAACGCCACGCGGTTCTCCGTGGAGGTGAGCTCCTCGGAGAGCTGCATCATGTTCTGGTTGGCCTTCAGGTCCGGGTACGCCTCGCTGAGCGCGAACAGCCGGCCCAGGGTCTGGGTGAGCATGTTCTCCGACTGGGAGAGGTCCTGCATCGCGTTCGGGTCGCCCGGGTTGGCGCTGGCCCGCCCCTGTGCGGCGATCGCCGAGTTGCGGGCCTGGATCACGGCTTCCAAGGTCTCCCGCTCGTGCTTGATGTACGCCTTCGCGGTCTCCACCAGGTTGGGGATCAGATCGTGCCGCCGGGTCAGCTGCACATCGATCTGGGCGAACCCGTTCTCGTATCCGTTACGGGCCCGGACCAGCCCGTTGTACATAGCGACCACCCAGATCACCAGCACCAGCACGATCACGATGCCGATGATCGCCAAGATCAAGCCCATGGCTTCCCCTCGTTGAAGATTTCCCGCTCAGACGTACGCGCGATCAAGCATACGCACGCCGTACCAGTGGGAATGCCCGTCGTCGATGCCCGGCGCAACCGCTGGCGTAGGGGACACCATAGGGTCGACGCAGGCGCGGCCGACGGCGAGGAGCTTGCCGATGAGTAGAAGAGTCTTGGTCACCGGAGCCGGGTCCGGGCTGGGGAAGGCGCTCGCCAGCCGGTTCGCCGCGGGTGGGGACCGGGTGCTGATCACCGACGTGGACCCGGTCGCGGGCGCCGCGGTCGCGGAGTCGCTGGGGCAGCCGTACCTGCCGCTGGACGTCACCCAGGACAAATCCTGGCAGGCGGCGTACGAGTGGTGCGAGCGGGAGTGGGACGGGCTCGACGTACTGGTGAACAACGCCGGGGTGGGCGCGGGGGGCCGGATCGAGCGGATCCCGATGTCCGACTGGGACTGGATCATCGAGATCAACCTGAAGGGTGTGGTACGCGGCTGCCGTACCTTCATCCCGGGCTTCAAGGCGCAGGGCAGCGGGCACATCGTCAACGTCGCGTCGCTGGCCGCGGTGATGAAGCTGCCGGCTATGAGCTCGTACAACGTGACGAAGGCGGGCGTGCTGGCGCTGTCGGAGACGCTGCGGTACGAGCTGGAGCCGTACGGCATCGGCACCACCGTGGTGTGCCCGGCGTTCTTCCCGACCAACCTCAACGACCGGCTGCGCAGCCCCGACAAGGCCGCCGCCGAGCTCAGCGTGAAGCTGATGGAGAGCACCACGCTCACCGCCGAACAGGTGGCCAACCAGGTCTACGACGCGGTGGCGCAGCGCCGGTTCCTGGTGCTCTCGCGCGGCGAGGCGGCACGCGCCGCCCGCCTCAAGCGCTTCCTCCCGCGCGTCGTCGACGCCCAGGTCCGCAAATACTGGGCGCGGCTGCGCCCGCACATCGACCGGGAGTAGGTGGGCTTGGCCGGCCGGCTTTGTGGCCGAATCGCTGTCTCCGATCGCGGGGAGGCAGCAACTTGACCACAAACCCCGCCCGGCAACCACGGTGAGTGGCGATGGCGTAGTGGTGCGGTGACACCTGCTGTGTCCGGGCGCGTGATCCGGCAGGATCATGGGGGTGAGTACACCGGAGGTGTGCAGTGGCCGGTAAGCCGTTCGCGTCGTCGGCCGACCTCGCCGACAAGGAGCAGACGCTCGAGGTCGTGGCCGACGGGGTCTACGCGTTGACCGCCGAAGGCGACCCGAACGTCGGCGCCATCGAGGGCGAGGACTTTCTGGTCTGCGTCGAGGCGATGGCCACCCCGGTGGCGGCCCGGGCCTGGCTCACCCGGTTACGGGAACACACCGACAAGCCGGTGCGGTATCTGGTGCTCTCGCACTACCACGCGGTACGTACCCTCGGCGCCAGCGCGTTCAACGCCGACGTGATCGTGGCGCACCTCAACACCCGCCGGCTGATCGCCGAACGCGGCACCCAGGACTGGGGCAGCGAGCTGGCCCGGATGCCCCGGCTGTTCCGCGAGCCCGAGTCGATCCCCGGGCTGACCTGGCCGACGCTGGCGTTCACCGACGCGGTCACCATCGAGCTGGGCGGCGACCGGGGCGAGCTGGTGCTGTGGCACTGCGGCCGCGGCCACACCTCCGGCGACATCGTGGCCTGGCTGCCGCGGCAACGGGTGCTGTTCGCCGGCGACCTGGTGGAGTCGCGGGCGGCGCTCTACACCGGCGACGCGTACCACCGGGAATGGGAACGCTCCACACTGGACAACGTGGGCAAGCTGCGGGCGGAGCTGTTGATCGGCGGTCGCGGCGCGGTGGTACGCGGCGGCGACGCCGTACGGGCCGCGATCGCCCAGACCCGGCGGTTCCTCACCATGCTGCTGGCGGAGGTGGGGGCGGTGCACGCGATGGGCGGCAGCCTGCGGGAGGCGTTCGGGCTGGCGCACGCCGCGCTGGCCCCGGAGTACGGCGGCTGGCCGATCTTCGAACACTGCCTGCCGTTCAACGTCGCCCGCGCCTGGGAGGAGCTGGACGGGGTGGAGCACCCGACGGTGTGGACGCCGCAGCGGGACCGCGAGATCTGGGAGCAGCTGCAGGGGGTATGACCGACGCGCCCGTGATCATCGTCGGGGCCGGGCCGGTGGGGCTCAGCACCGCGTTGCTGCTGGCCCGCTGGGGTGTCGCGAGCATCGTCTGCGACGCGGCGCCCGCGCACCAGATCGTGGGCTCCCGGTCGATCTGCACGCAGCGCGACGTACTCGACATCTTCGGCCGGATCGGCTGCGCGGAGCCGCTGCTCGCCGAGGGGATCACCTGGCGTACCGGGCGTACGTACTACCGCGACCACGAGCTGCTCACCGTGACCTTCGACGACCCGGGTGGCGGGGCGCTGCCGCCGTGGATCAACATCTCGCAGGCCAGCGTGGAGCGGCTGCTGCTGGACCGGGTGGCCGCCGAGCCGCTGGTCGAGCTGCGCTGGGCGCATCCGGTGACCGGGCTGTCCCAGGACGCCGCCGGGGTGACGGTGGTGACGCCGGCCGGCCGGCTGAGCGGGGAGTATCTGGTCGGCGCCGACGGCGCCCATTCCACGGTACGGGAGCTGCTCGGTGTCGCCTTCCCCGGCGAGTCCTATCAGGACCGGTTCCTGATCGCCGACATCCGCACCCAGCTGCCGTTCCCGAACGAGCGCCGGTTCTACTTCGACCCGGAGTGGAACCCGGGACGGCAGGTGCTGGTGCACCAGCAGCCCGCTTCGGTGTGGCGGATCGACTGGCAGGTGCCGGCCGACTTCGACCTCGCCGCGGAGGAGGCGTCGGGCCAGCTGGACGCGCGGATCCGGCGGATCACCGGCACGCTGCCGTACCGGGTGGTGTGGCGTACGGTCTACCGGTTCGCGGAGCGGTGCGCGGCGGCGCTGCGGGTGGGGCGGGCGTTCCTGGTCGGCGACGCGGCCCACCTGTACGCCCCGTTCGGTGCCCGTGGCCTCAACTCCGGGCTGCAGGACGCCGAGAACCTGGCCTGGAAGTTGGCGTACGCCCGGCACGGCTGGGCGGGGGAGCGGCTGCTGGACAGCTACCACCACGAGCGGTACGCCGCCGCCCGGGAGAACCTGCGGGTGACCAGCCGCACCATGCGGTTCCTGGCGCCGCAGTCCGGCGCCGAGTGGGCCCGCCGCCGCGAGATCCTGGAGCGCGCGGTGACCGACCCCGATGCGCGGCGCGAGATCGACTCCGGGAAGCTGGCGGAGCCGTACTGGTATCTGGACTCGCCGCTGACCACGGCCGGCTCGGTGCCGGCGGACTTCCCGACCGGGGCGGGTGCGGCGCGGCCGCCGGTCGCGGGCGTGCTGTGTCCGGACG
>JBOGDG010000268.1:0-5222 GCA_050701655.1 Micromonosporaceae bacterium | reverse complement strand
CGGAGTGCCGGCCGTACAGGGCGGCGTACGCGTCGGAGTCCCCGCCGCGTACCGCCGTGATCAGTTCAGCGTCGCTACGGCCGTCGGAGACTTCCTCTGACGGGCTATCCACCTCAGTCGTCATCGCCTACGCACTTCCAGACAGTGGCCGTACGGCCAGGGTCACCGGGTGAGAGCCAGCGGCAGCGGGGGGGTACGCCGATCGGGTTGGCTTTCGGCACCAGAATAGGGAAGTTTCGCGTCATCGTGGCGAGTCGGCGCCGTCTCTTGAGCAGGACCGGTGACATCGGGCCGGGTGAAGTCTTGCCTGAAGCCGTCAACCGGACGCGGTCGGCGGCGGTCCGGTGGGTCGGACGAGACGGAGTTGGAGGTCCGGGACAGCGATGGCGAAACCAACCCTGCGGGTGTCCGATTCGCTCGACGAGGAGCGGGTTCGGAGACCGCTGTCCGCCGCGCAGCGGCTGGCGCGGCGATGGCGGGCAACCTCCCTGGAAGACGGCTGGACCCAGCCGGACGACTGGTGGGCACCCGAGGTGGACGCGATGACCACGGCGGTAATCGCCGCGCTCGACGCGCCGTCGGCGTACGCGGTGGCGGGGCTGGGCCGGGCGCGGGCCGAGGCGGGGGTCGGCCTGCCGGAGGCGCTGGACGATCTCTACTCGCTCTACCGGCTGCTCCCCGGCGGCGTACCGCCGCCGGACGTGCTGCGCCGGCTCGCGGAGGCGTGGGTGGAGGCCGGCACGGCCTCGTACCGGGCCACCACCTGCGAGGATCCGCTCTCCGGGCTCACCTCGCCGGCGTACCTGCGGACTCGGCTGGCGGAGGTGTACAGGGAGTCGGAACGCTCCGGTACGGCGGTGTCCCGTACCCATGCGCTGGTGGTGGTGCGCTGCCAGCCCACGGCGCTGTGCACCGAGGACCGTTCCGAGCGGCACTGGGACTGGATGGTGCACCGGCTGCTGCTCGGTGACGGGCTGCGTACGGCGTTCTCAGGTGGCGAGACGTTCGCGGCGCTCTCCACCGGGGCCACCGTAGGTTTGGTGGTACGCGGCGACACGCTGCCGCTGATGCTGCGGGGCCTCGGGCACCAGCTCCGGCGGTACGAGCCGACCAGCCGGGCGCGGGTGTGGGTCGAGGGGCTGCCGGCGGCGCTGGGCGCGGCGTACCAACTGCTGGAGGATCTTCAGAGGTGAGCGAAATTCAGCCGCCACTTTTCCAACGGGTCCGTCGTTGCACCGATTGACTGACTTCGATGGGGAGGCTCGAAGGCTGGTTCCCGGCCACCAGGGGGATCGCGGAACCGGGCAGACGGGGTACGGCGTTGGCGAGACGAGGGGGCTCGCCAACGCCGTAATTCTGTCCGGGGTGGGGTGCCGCGTCAGGCGGCCCGGCCGAGCTCATCGCGCAGCTGACGGCGTACCGTCTCGGGGTCGACGCCGAGCGCCCGGAGCACCTCGAGCGCGACGTTCTGCTCGTCCACCATCAGGCCCAGCAGCAGGTGCTCGACGCCGATGTGCCGGTCCTTGCGGGCGATCGCCTGCCGTAGCGCCAGCTCCAGCGCCTTCTTCGCGCGCGGCCGGAACGTAACGTGCGCGGTCGGTTCGTCGCAGTCCCGCCAGCGCCACGGCAGCCAGCTCCGCCGATGCCGGCGGGGCGCGTCCAGGGCACCGGGGCCGAACCGCTCCTCCACCCGGCGCTTCACCTCGTCCAGGTTGATGCCGAGCGTCCGCAGTGCCTCCGCGTCCGCGTCGCTCAGGTCGGGGCTGCCGATCAGCAGCGCGAGCTCCTCCCGGTATCTCTCCGCGGTGACGCCGAGCCGGCTGAACACCGCGACGCCGGGGGCATCCGGCTGGCACAGCGCGGCCAGCATCAGATGCTCGGTGCCGATCCACGGGTGGCGCAGCCCGCGCGCCTCCACCTGTGCCTGGACCACGACCTGACGCGCCTGTTCGGTGAATCGCTCGAACATCTCAGCTCCGCCCATGCTTCTTGTGTACGGCCTGCTTACTGACACCGAGCGCGGCGCCGATCTGCTCCCACGACCAGCCCTGGCTCCGGGCGTTCTCCACCTGGAGCGCCTCCAGCCGTTCGACCAGCTTGCGCAGCGCGGCCACCGCGCGCAGCCCGACCCGGGGGTCCTGGCTGGTGGCGTCGGAGGCGGCGTCGACTGCTTGACTCATGCTTGTCAATCTAGGTTGACGCTCGCGAATTGTCAACCCCAGTTGACGGCGGGGCGCTGGTGGAACCCGGCGGCGCCGGGCGGTGTAGACAGCAACACGGTGTAGAAAGCAACACAGCCCTCCGGAGGGAGTACGCCCATCAGCACCGACGCCGAGATCGTCGCCCGGGTACGGGACGGCGACCGCGATGCGTACGCAGTGCTGGTGCGCCGTCACGTCGCGGCGGCGCACCGTACGGCGGTGCTGCTCGGTGCCGGTGCGGACGCGGAGGACATCGTGCAGGATTCGCTGGTGAAGGCGTACCGGGCGCTCGGGCGGTTCCGGGACGGCGCGGCGTTCCGGCCCTGGCTGCTGCGGATCGTCGCCAACGAGACCCGCAACCTGCACCGGTCGGCGCGCCGGCGTACCGGTCGGGAGGGGGTCGCCGGACGGGAGGGCGTGGCGGAGGGTGTTGACCCCGCCTCCGCCGCGCTCTCTGCCGAGCGGCGCGCCGAGCTGGTGGCGACACTGGAGCGGCTGCCGGAGCCGTACCGCCGAGTGGTTGTCTGCCGCTACCTGCTCGACCTGGACGTGCGGCAGACCGCAACCGTGCTGGGCTGGCCCCGGGGCACGGTGAAGTCGCGGTTGTCCCGGGCGTTGCGCCGGCTGCAGCAACTGCTGGACCAGCCGGCGGTACGCCAGGAGGTGAGCCGTGGCTGATCTGGTGCGGGAGCTACGTCAGCTGGGACGCGAGCTGTCCGTGGAGCCGCCGCCCGGGCTGGTCGACGCCGTGATGGCGCGGATCGCCGACGAACCGCAGCCGCGCGCCGGATGGCTGCGCCGCCGCTGGCGGGCGCTGGTCGCGGTGCTCGCCGGCCTGCTGGTGGTCGCGCTGCTCGCCCCGCCGGTGCGCGCCACCGTCGCCGAGTGGTTCGGCTTCGCCGGTGTGGTGGTACGCCCCGAGGCGAGCCCGCCGCCGTCGAGCGCACCGCCGCCACCCCGCGCGATCAGCGACCTGACCCTCGCCGAGGCCCGCCGGCTGGTCGGCTTCACCCCGGTGGTGCCGAGTGTGCTGGGCACCCCGGACGCCGTCGAGGTCTCCGCCGACCGCCGGGTGCTGTCGATGACCTGGCACCTGGGCGCCGACGTGATCCGGCTGGACGAGTTCGACGGGCAGCTCGATCCGGCGTTCATGAAGTCGGTGCACGGCAGTGTCGAGTTCGTGTCTGTCGGAGAGGTCACGGCGCTGTGGATCCCCCGGCCGCACCACGTGGTGGTGCTCGATCCGGATGGCGGCGAGCGGCGTATCGAGGCCCGGCTCGCGGGGAAGACCCTGATCTGGCAGTACGGCGACGTGACACTGCGGCTGGAGGGTGAGCTGACCCGCGACCGTGCCGTGGCGATCGCGGACTCGGCCACCGGATAGGAGTCCGCCACCGGCTAGCGTTCACCGCATGCGGATCACCAAATACACCCACGCCTGTGTACGCCTGGAAGGCGACCACGGGGTGCTGGTGATCGACCCCGGGGTCTGGAGCGAGCCGTCCGCGCTGGCCGGTGCCGACGGCGTACTGGTCACCCACGAGCACGGCGACCACATCGACCGGCTGCGGCTGGCCGGGCTCGGAGTCCCGGTGTACGCCCCCGCCGGCGCCGCGATCGAGAGCGTCCCGGTGACCGGAGTCGGTTCCGGCGAGGAGTTCACCGCCGCCGGTTTCCGGGTACGCGCGGTGGGCGGGCGGCACGCGTACGTCCACGGCACCGAGCCCGACGTCGCCAACCTCGGGTACGTCGTCGACGAGCGGCTCTACCACCCCGGCGACTCGCTGCACGTACCCGATGCGTCGGTGGAGACCCTGCTGGTGCCGGTGCACGCGTCGTGGCTGAAGACCACCGAGGCGATCGACTTCGTCAACGCGGTGGGGCCGGCGCACACGTACCCGATCCACGACGGGCAGATCAACGAACGCGGCCTGTCCAGCGTCAACCGCTGGTTCGGCCAGGAGACCACCGGCTACCGCTACCTCGCCCCCGGCGAAACCGCCTAACCGCCGTGCCGAGGGGCTTGCGACCCGTCGATTGTGGTCAATCTGCGGTCTCTCGACGCAGGAGGCAGACGCAGGAGGCAGCAAAGTCACCACAAAACCCTCCGGGAGGAACCGATCGGCGGGTGGCGGTGTAGCAGGGGTGTCCGTAACCGGGAGGGGAGACGCCGATGCGTACCGCCGTACGAGTTCTGGTGCCGCTGCTGTTGGCGACGATCGTGCTGATTGTGCCGTCGCCGGCGTCGGCCGGGGGGCCGACCAGCGTGCTGTTGGCCGCGCCGTACCTGGAGAAGACCGCCTCGCTCTACCACTCCGAACCCGCGTACGAGCAGCTGGCCGCGCTGATCGGCGGCGCGGGCAGGCCGTGGGACGCACCGAAGTCCGGTGCCGAGCCGTACGAGTCGGACACCTACATCACGGTCACCTGGATGGCCCACGACGTGAGCCCGTGGCGGGTGGACCAGATCTATCCCGACGCGCCGGGCGGGGTACGGGTCTCGACCCGGATCGATCCCGCCGAGCACACCGTGTGGCACACCGCGAAGGGTGGCACCGAGCTGGTCCGGCTGCTCGACAAGCTGGGGCTGCTGACGCCCGAGGCCCGCGACGCCGCGACCAGCGCGCCCACGCGCTCCGCCGCCGCGGCCGCCCCGCCCGCGTCGGCCCCGGATCCGGCCCCCGCGACGCGGCTGTGGAACCTGTACGCGTTCCTCGCCGGCGTACTGCTCACCGCCGGTGCGCTCTGGCTGCGCGGCCGCCTCACCCGGCCCCGCGGCCTGCCCGCGCCCACCTGAGCGACCGCCCGCTCTGGATCTTGGAGTTCCAAGCGGGCGTATGGCCCACCAGGATTCCAAGATCCACAAAAGCGCTAGGCTCTGCGGTGATGGATGCGCGTACGGGTCTGCCGGTGGTCGGGATGGTGGGCGGCGGGCAGCTGGCCCGGATGACCCACCAGGCCGCGATCCCGCTCGGCCAGTCGCTGCGGGTGCTGGTCAACTCCACCGACGACGCGGCGGCG
>JBOGDG010000267.1:0-5240 GCA_050701655.1 Micromonosporaceae bacterium | reverse complement strand
CGTTGAGCCCCATCGCCAGGCCACGGCGTGCCGGGCCGACCAGGTCGATCTTCATGATCACTGTGGTGGACCAGGTCAGCCCCTGGTTGACGCCGAGCAGCAGGTTGGCGGCGACGATCCAGCCCCAGTGCGGTGCCCAGATCAACATGATGGGTACGGGGAGCCCGATCAGCCAGCCGGCGAGCAGTACGGGCCGGCGGCCGTACCGATCGGAGAGGGTCCCGGCGAGGAAGTTCGCGATCGCCTTGGCGATCCCGAAGGCGAGGATGTACGTCAACGCCGCGGTGTGCGCGGTGAGGCCGAACTCGTTCTCGGCGAGCAGCGGCAGCACGGTGCGTTCCTGGCCGAGCATGCCGCCGACCAGGGCGTTCACCGCGACCAGGACGGTGAACTGGGCGACGTTGGCCCCCAGCCCGAGCCGCGGGACGATCTTGGTCGGCGCGGTCACCGGCCGTGCTCCAGGGCATGGCCGGTGGCTTTCGCCCAGTCGCCGGGGCCGCCGACCATCACGGTGAGGTCGCGCCGGCCCGCCCGCTGCAGGACGGTGGCCGCGGTCATCGCGCGCTCGCCGTGCCCGCACATCACGGTCAGCGGCCCGTGTGGCGGGTGCTCGGCGAGCGCACCGAGCTCGACGTGGAGCGCACCGGGGAGGTGCCCGGCGGCGTGTTCGCTTTCCTGGCGTACGTCGAGCACCGGGCCGGTGGCCTGGTCGGGGCGGGCCAGCGGGGTGCGCGTGAGCGGCTCGCCATCGGCGGTCCAGGCGTCGAGGTGGAGTTCGCCGGCGATGCGTTCGTATCCGATGTTCAGCGCGCGCCAGAGGATGTCGGAGGCGGGCTGGTCAGGGTTGCGTACCACGACCAGCGGGGTGTCGGGGTCGAGCAGCCAGCCCAGCCAGCTGGCGTACTGCGGTCGCAGCGGGATCGCGATCGCGCCGGGGATGTGGCCGGCCGCGACGTCACGCACCGGCCGTACGTCGAGCACGACCGCGCCGTCGGCGAGCAGTCGGCGTGCCTGCGTAACGTCCAACTCCGGCAGCGCTGGCTCACTGGTGATCACGGCCGGCCCGCGCCGGTTGACCTCGGCCAACCAACGGAAGTACGCCGGGTACGTACCCAGACTGCTGGTTAGCCGTGCCGTGAACGTGTCGGCGTCCGGCGCGGTCAGCAGCGGATTGGTGGCCTTCTCGGCGCCGATGGTGCTGCCGCGCTCGGTGCCCGGCGGGGCGGAGCAGTACGACCCCGCGCCGTGCGTCGGCCACACGTACGTGTCGTCGGGCAGCGTCGCGAGCCGTCGCAGTGAGGCGTACTGGGCGTGGGCCAGCTCCACGGTGCGGTCGGCGCCGAGCAGATCCGTACGCGCCGCCGCGCCGACGATCAGCGACCCGCCGGTGAACACCCCGACCGGGCTGGTCCCGTCCAGCAGCAGGTACGACAGGTGCTCGTCGGTGTGCCCGGGTGTGGCCAACGCCCGCAGCGTCAGCCCGCCCAGGTCGGCCTCGTCCTCGTCGCCCAGGCCTCGGTGGGTGAAGCCACGCCGACCGGCGGCCGAGGCGAGCACTGTGGCGCCGTCGATCGCGGCGAGCTGGCGTACCCCGGAGAGGAAGTCCGCGTGCAGGTGCGTGTCGGCCGCGTACGCCACCCGCAGTCCGCGGTGCTCGGTCGCGGCGCGCACCGCGCGCAGGTCACGCGGCGGGTCCACCACCATCGCCCGCCCGTCGCCGAGGTCGACCAGCCACGTCGCGTTGCCGAGCCCGTCGTCGACCACCGGCAGTACGTCCACTGTCATCGTCGCCCTCCATGGCGTACCATATTCCAAAGTTCCTTGGAATACTAGAGGAGGGCCCGATGGCTGATCCGGCACGTAAGGCGGCGCTGTTCGAGCAGCTCGCCCGGGTGGGCAAGGCGCTGGGCAGCGGCAAGCGCCTGGAGCTGCTGGACCTGCTCGCCCAGGGCGAGCGCAGCGTGGAGGACCTGGCGCGAGCGGCCGGCCTCGGGCTGACCACCGCGTCGGCGCATCTGCAGACCCTCAAGCAGGCGAACCTGGTCGCCACCCGGCGCGACGGCACCCGGATCCACTACCGGCTCGCCGACCGCGACGTGGCGGAGCTGTACCGGCGGCTCCGGGACGTGGCGACCGCGCACCTGGCCGACGCCGCGGCCGCCCGCGACGCGTACCTCGGCCCGGACACCGAGCAGCTCACCCGTGAGCAGCTGGTGCGGCGGGCCGCCGCCGGCGACGTGACCGTGCTGGACGTACGCCCCACCGAGGAGTACGCCGCCGGCCACATCCCAGGCGCCGTCTCGATCCCGGTGGACGAGCTGCCGGCGCGGCTGGCCGAGCTGCCGGACGAGACCGAGGTGGTGGCGTACTGCCGGGGTGCGCACTGCGTGTTCGCCCACGACGCGGTGCGCTACCTGACCGGCGAAGGCCGCAGTGCTCGCCGTCTCACCGACGGGATGCTGGAATGGCGGCTCGCCGGCCACCCGGTCGAAACCGGAGCCCCCAGCTGAGCGACCGATTGGATCAGTCCACGTTGACGGTGACGGGTGCGGTGTGGACTGTGCCGCTGGTTTGGAACTGGATGAACAGGCGGTACTTCCCCGGGCGCGGGAAGGTGGCGGTGACGTTCAGCTGCGGGCCGCCGGGGCCGTCGGCTTTGCCGGTCGGATGCAGGTGCGTCACGGCGAGGGTGTCCTTGTGGAAGCCGGTGATGTGGGCGTGGGCGTCGAGATAGGGCTGCAGGTCGGTGACGTCGTGGCCGTCGCGGGTGACGCGGACGCTCAGGCGTGAGGCGTCGCCAGCGGCCGGGGTCCCAGTGAGGGTCAGGTCGTATCCGTCGGCGCGGCCGGTCGGATTGGGTGCCGGAAGCGTCTGGGATTGGTACGCGCCGGGCACCGTGAGGTCGGCGCCGAGCACGAGGTGGCGAGCGGTCCCGTCGCCAGCTTCGGCGACGAACTCCGTGACCACCCGGTAGGGTCCGGGCTCGGTCAGCGCCAGCGGCACGGTCCAGGTGCCGTCGCCCGCCATGTTGGGGTGTACGTGCTGGAAGTGGGCGAGGTCTTTGCGCACCACGTACACGTGGATCTTCTTGGTCTGTTCGATGCGGAATCGGGTCTGCGGCTTGCCGCCGGGTGAGGCGATGTGGAAAGACAAGGTGGCCTTCTCGCCAGGACGTGACGGTCCTGCCAGACCGGCGAGCCGGTAGCCGTGGCGGGTGTCGGTGAGCCCGTGTCCGGTGTCCTGGCTGCCGGCGTGGTGCCCGCCGGGGCTGTGTCCGCTCTCATGGTGCCCGCCGTGATTGCCGCTGGCGGGTGGGTCGCCGCCGCAACCGGCAGCGAGGAGCATCGTCGCGGCGAGCGCGAGCCTGGCGGCGGTCTTGATCATGCTTGGGCCCCTCGTGACGGCGCAGCGAGTGGTTCATCATCGGTGCTCGCGCCCCCTCGTGCAACTCGTTCGGCCCCGATCTCGGCCAGGCCCTGAGCGGTAGGGATCGCCCAGGGGTATCACCCTTGTCGTGCTGTCGAGCCTGCGCGATACCGCGCCGGGCGACCGGCTGCGGGATGCCGGGAACTTCTTCGGTGCTCTGAGACGACTGTCTATCCGTGGGCGACGTCGAGCTACGAGATGTGGGGCGAACGGTGCTCCGCTCCTGGGTCGCTGTGCTGCTCGGAATCGTCGCGGCGCTGGGCATCGGGTTTGCCGTGCCGTCCCCGGCGTGGGCGCACGCCGTGCTGGTCGCCACGTCGCCGGAGAACGGAATTGTGCTGGACACCGCGCCGTCGCAGGTGACGCTCACGTTCTCCGAGCCGGTGCGTCCGGTCGCCGGCCAGGTCCGGGTGTACGCCCCGGACGGCGCCCGGGTCGACCACGGCGAGTCGGCTACCGCCGGCACCGGCGTACGGGTCGGCCTGCACGGCGCCGGTGAGGGCTCGTACCTGGTGACGTTCCGGGTGATCTCCTCCGACGGGCATCCGGTCTCCGGGGCGTTCTCGTACTCGGTCGGGGCGCCGTCGGTGCTGCCGTCGGTGGACCGGGGGCCCGGCAACGACCTGGTGGTGTTCACCGCGATGCCGGTGGTGCGGATGATCGGGTTCGTCGGGCTGTTGTTGCTGATCGGCGCGGCCGGGGTGCTGCTGCTGGCCCGACCTGCGCCTGCGTCGCGTACGGTCGCCGGCCGGCTGGCGTGGGTCGGCGCCGCCGGAGTGGCGGTCTCGACACTGTGCGCGCTGCCGCTGCAGGTGCCGCACCAGTTCGGCGGCGGGCTCGGCAGCATCGACGGCGCCGGGCTCGGGCAGGTGCTCGCCAGCCGCTTCGGGTACGCGCATCTGGCGCGGCTCGCGCTGCTCGCCACCGCGGTGGCGCTGCTCCGTACCCTGGTCGCGGCACCGCCGTCCCGCTGGCGGCGCGCCGGGCTGGTCGCTCTGGGGCTGGTCGCGTTGGTGACGTGGCCGGTGTCGGGTCACCCGTCGGCGTCGCCGGTGCCGTGGCTGTCGACGTCGGCCGACGTGGCGCATCTGGCCGCGATGAGCGTGTGGCTCGGCGGGCTGGCGGTGCTCGCCGTACTGCTGCTGCGCCGTACCACCCGGGACGAGCTCGCCGACCTGCTGCCGGCGTGGTCCCGGGTGGCCATGGGCGCGGTCGGGGTGCTGGTCACCGCGGGTGTGACCCAGGCGGTAATCGAGGTACGCACCCTACCGGCACTCACCTCCACCCGGTACGGCCTGCTCGTCCTCACCAAGGCGGGGCTGCTCACCGCGATCCTGGCCGTGGCGTACTTCTCGCGCCGCCTGGTGCTGCGCACCGGGTCGCCGCAGCGGCTGAGCCGGCTGGTGACTGTCGAGCTCACCCTCGCCGCAGTGGTGCTCGCGGTGACCGCGGTGCTGGTGCAGACCCCCCCGGCCCGCAGCGACGTGGCCGGGGAGACCGCCGCCGCGCCGGCCGAGCAGGCCAGCCAGACCCTGACCAGCGAGCTGTTCACCCTGCAGTTGCACCTGGACCCGGCGCGGGCCGGGCGGGTCACGCTGCACCTGACCGCCACCACACCCACCGGCGGGCCGCTGGAGGTTGCCGAGTGGAAGGCCACCGCCGCGCTCCCCGAGCGCGACATCGCACCGATCCCGATCCCCCTGGAGCCCGACCCCGGCGGCCAGGCGACCGGAGAGGTCACACTGCCCGCCGCCGGAGAGTGGGAGTTCCGCTTCACGCTGCGTACGTCGGAGATCGACCAGGACACGGTACGT
>JBOGDG010000266.1:0-5254 GCA_050701655.1 Micromonosporaceae bacterium | reverse complement strand
GCGCCGGCTGACCCGGCTGGCGCTGCCGGTGGCCGGCAAGCCCGCCCGCCGGCTGGTGGACGCGCTGGACCCGGTGATCGGGCTGCTCGACGTGGAGCGGGAAGCCCAACGGTCGGTACGCAGCTGGTTGGCCGCCAGTGAGGCGGCGCCCACCGACCGGGAGCTGGCGATCGTGGTGGGGCGGCTGGTGGAGCGCGAACACGTACTCTCCGCGTCCGCCCGGGAGTCCTTCCGGTACGCGTGGCGGGAACAGAAGTGGCGTACGGCGACCGCGTGGCTCCCCGGATCGGACGCCGCGCGTTGACTGACATCGAGCGTTCTGGAGGAGGTTCGGGTAATGCGGAGCACGGTACGGGCAGCCGGCGGGCTGCTCTGGCGGGAGCGGGCCGGCCTGGTCGAGGTGGCGTTGGTGCACCGCGCCAAGCACCAGGACTGGTCGTTGCCGAAGGGCAAGCTCGCCGACGGCGAACACCCGCTCGCCGCCGCCTGCCGGGAGGTGATCGAGGAGACCTCGGTGACGCCGGTGGTGGGCGTACGGCTGCCCTCGATCGGCTACCCGGTGCTCACCTCCAGCGGCGCGGCGGACAAGACCGTCGACTACTGGGCGATGCGGGCGGTGGCCGAGACCGCGTTCACCCCCACCGACGAGGTCGACGAGCTGCGCTGGCTGTCGCTCGACGACGTGGAGGGCACGCTGTCGTACCGGCGGGACGCGGAGGTGGTGACGGCGTTCGCGAAGCTGCCCCGTGACGTACAGACCGTGGTGCTGGTGCAGCACGCGCAGCCGGTCACCGACGGCTGGGACGGACCCGAGGTGACCCGGCCCTTGGACGAGACCGGCGAGGCGACGGCGGAACGGCTCGGCGAGCTGCTGACGTGGTTCCGGCCCGCTCAGGTGATCTCAGCTACCGCGCGCCGGTGCGTGCAGACCGTCGAGCCGCTAGCCACCCGGCTGCACGCCGAGATCGTCTCCGACAGCGTGTTCGACACCTCGTCGCACGCGCGGGCCCCCGAGGTCACGGCGGAGCGGCTGGCGACACTGGCCAAAGGGGACGGTAAGGCTGTCGTGGTGTGCTGTGAACGTGACGTCATCCCGGACACGGTCGCGTTGCTGGCCGACAGCGACGGCCTGACGCTGCCGAACGTACGGACCCCGGACGGCACCGGGTGGGTGCTCTCGTTCGCGGATGGCACGCTCGTCGCCGCCGACCACCTGTCGACAGAGATATAGCGTTTGATCAACTATTGGCGATTCCGGAATACGACTTCCCTGCCGGATTCGTGAGTCGCTGCCGAAATATCGGACTTGGTCGATGAATTGTCCCGGGCACCGCAAGCCGATGCGCGGCACGACGGCAGACACGAAGGACGCCCACAGCGTTGCGGGCGTCCTTCGTGGTGTATCGGCTACCTGCTTCGGCTGCTCTTCGTCGCCTTCTTGGCCGTCGTCTTCTTGGCCGGAGCCTTCTTAGCGGCGGTCTTCTTCGCGGCGGTCTTCTTCGCGGCGGTCTTCTTCGCGGCGGTCTTCTTCGCCGTGGCCTTCTTCGCTGGAGCCTTCTTCGCCGTGGTCTTCTTGGCCGGAGCCTTCTTCGCGGTCGTCTTCTTGGCCGTGGTCTTCTTCGCTGGAGCCCTCTTGGCCGTGGTCTTCTTGGCCGTGGTCTTCTTGGCCGTGGTCTTCTTCGCTGCGGCCTTCTTCGCCGGCGCCGCCTTCTTGGTGGCGGCCTTCTTCGCCGGGGCCGTCTTCTTGGTGGTGGTACGCGCGGTCGTCTTCACCGCGCCCGCCTTCTTGGCGGCGGCGGTCTTCACAACACCCCTGGTAGCGCTCTTGCGAGCCGGGGCGGCGGTCGCCGCGCTCTTGCGAGCCGGGGCCGCCTTGGCAGTGGCCGGCGTCGCCTTGACCGCGGCCGGTGGCGCCTTGGGTGCCGCGGGCACCCGCTTCTTGCCGGTTACCACGTCCTTGAACGCCTGCCCGGCACGGAATGCCGGCACCGACGTCTTGCGTACCTTCACGCTCTCGCCGGTACGCGGATTGCGTGCCGTACGGGCCCCCCGCACGCGCTTTTCGAAGACGCCGAATCCCGCGATCGACACCTTGGCACCCTTGGCGACCGCGCGCTGAATCTCCGTCAGCACCGCGTCGAGCGCGTGGTTCGCCGTTCTCTTATCCCCCAGTCGATTGACCAGGGCATCGACGAGCTCGCCCTTGTTCACGACTTCCCCTCCCAAGTTTGCGGTTGGCCAAACAAATGGCCGTCTGCGCGCACGCTATGTTGCCAACGGCCTCGATACAAACACATCGGCGATAAAAGCCCTTGTGTCGTAACGGATTGCGACCAGTTGGCCGATTCGTACAACGAGCGGGAAGGGAAAATGCCGCGGCGCTATCCCACCTGGGTGCGCGGCAGCCAGGGCGAACGGCGGTGCTCGTACTCCCCGATCGCGGTGTCGTGCCGCAACGTGAGGTCGATGTCGTCGAGCCCTTCGAGCAGCCGCCACCGGCTGAAGTCATCGATGGGGAACGACCAGACATGTTGCCGCGCACGGACTTCCCGCGATTCCAGATCGACCGTCACCGGCAGTGCCGGATCGGCCTCCACCGCGGCCCACAGGATCTCGATCGCCTCGACCGGCAGCCGCACCGGCAGCAGCCCACCCTTGAGCGAGTTGCCGCGGAAGATGTCGCCGAACCGGGGCGACAGTACGGCGGCGAATCCGTAGTCCTGCAACGCCCACACCGCGTGCTCCCGCGACGATCCGGTGCCGAACTCGGGACCGGCGACCAGCACCGTGGCACCCTCGTACACCGACTGGTTGAGCACGAATGAGGGGTCGTCCCGCCACGCCGAGAACAGCCCGTCGGCGAACCCGGTACGGGTCACCCGCTTCAGGTACTCGGCCGGGATGATCTGGTCGGTGTCCACATTGGAACGCCGCAGCGGTACGGCCCGCCCGGTGTGCACGGTGAACTTCTTCATCTCTGACTCCCGGAAAGCTTCGGACGGCTACAGGTCGGCGGGGGCGGCGAGGTGGCCGGCCACGGCGGTGGCGGCGGCGACGGGCGGAGAGACCAGGTGGGTACGCCCACCCTTGCCCTGCCGGCCCTCGAAGTTGCGGTTGGACGTGGACGCGGAGCGGGCGCCGACGGAGAGCTTGTCGGGGTTCATGCCGAGGCACATCGAGCAGCCGGCGAACCGCCACTCGGCGCCGGCCTCGGTGAACACCCGGTCCAGCCCCTCGTCCTCGGCCTGGGCGCGCACCCGCGCGGAGCCCGGCACCACCATCATCCGTACGCCGTCGGCGACCTTGCGGCCGCGCAGCACCTCGGCGGCGATCCGGAGATCCTCGATCCGGCCGTTGGTGCAGGAGCCGACGAAGACCACGTCGATGCCGACGTCGCGCAGCGGCGTACCGGGGGTGAGCGCCATGTACTCCAGCGCGCGCTCGGCGGCGTTGCGCTCGGTCGGGTCGGCGAAGGAGGCCGGGTCCGGCACCGCACTGGACAGCGGTGCGCCCTGTCCGGGGTTGGTGCCCCAGGTGACGAACGGGGTGACGGCGGACGCGTCGAGCGTCACCTCGGTGTCGAACCGCGCGCCCGGATCGGTGACCAGGCCGCGCCAGTGGTCCAGCGCCTGCTCCCAGAGCTTGCCGCTCGGCGCGTGCGAACGCCCTTCCAGGTACGCGAACGTGGTGTCGTCCGGGGCGAACATGCCCGCCTTGGCGCCCCACTCGATCGACATGTTCGCCACCGTCATCCGGCCCTCCATGGACAGGCCGGTGAACGCGGGGCCGCGGTACTCCACTACGTGCCCCTGTCCCCTGCCGGTGCCGACCTGCGTGATCAGCGCCAGGATCAGGTCCTTCGCGGTGACGCCGGGCCCTAGGTCGCCAACCGCGTTCACCGCCATGGTGCGAGGGCGTACCTGCTGCAGGGTCTGGGTGGCGAGTACGTGCTCCACCTCGCTGGTGCCGATGCCGAACGCGAGCGCCCCGAACGCGCCGTGGGTGGAGGTGTGGGAGTCGCCGCACACCACGGTCATCCCCGGCTGCGTCAGCCCGAGCTGCGGCCCGATCACGTGCACCACGCCCTGCTCCGCGTCACCCAGCGGGTGCAGCCGTACGCCGAACTCGGCGCAGTTGGCGCGCAGCGTCTCGATCTGGGTACGCGAGATCGGGTCGCTGATCTTGAGCAGGTTGTCGGTGGGGGTGTTGTGGTCCTCGGTGGCGATCGTCAGGTCGGTACGCCGTACCTTCCGACCGGCGGTGCGCAGCCCGTCGAAGGCCTGCGGGCTGGTCACCTCGTGGAGCAGGTGCAGGTCGATGTAGAGCAGATCCGGCTCACCGTCGGCCCGCCGTACGACGTGCGCGTCCCAGATCTTCTCGGCGAGTGTGTGTGCCATGTCTCCGGCGCTCCCTGACGTTACTTCCCTACGCGGCGTTCGTCTCACCCCGTGGACATCCCGAATGATGGGAGGTATGTTTCGTCCTGTGGGACACAGTATCAGTGGCGTAGGCGTACTCGACAAGGCGGTTCTCATTCTTGAGGCGTGCGTGGAAGGCGCCAGCCTCGCCGACCTGGTCGACCGCACCAAGCTTCCCAGGGCGACCGCACACCGCCTGGCACAGGCGCTCGAGCTGCACCGGATCCTGGTACGCGATCCGCACGGCCGGTGGCGTCCCGGCCCCCGGCTCGGCGAGTTCGCCAACGCCGCCCCCGACGTGCTGCTGGCCGCCGCCGAGCCGGTGCTGACGCAGCTGCGCGACCAGACCGGCGAGAGCGCGCAGCTGTATCTGAGGCGGGCCGACGAACGGCTCTGTGTGGCGGCTGCCGAACGGGCCAGCGGGCTGCGCGACACCGTGCCGGTGGGTGCGGTGCTGCCGATCGTGGCCGGCTCCGCCGCCCAGGTGCTGCTGGCGTGGGAGCCACCCGAGGCGGTGCTGCCGCTGCTGCCCCGTGCCAAGTTCACCGCCAGAACCTTGGCGGAGGTACGCCGCCGCGGCTGGTCCCAGAGCGTTGCCGAGCGCGAGCCCGGGGTCGCGTCGGTGTCGGCACCGATCCGCGACCGTACCGGCCGGGTGATGGCGGCGATCAGCGTCTCCGGCCCGATCGAGCGCCTCGGCCGCCGCCCCGGTGACCGTCATGCGATGGCGGTGGTACGCGCCGGTCAGCGCCTCTCCGGCCTGTGAACAGCGGCGTGGCCACCGTCCTCAACGGACGGTGGCCACGATGCGGGATTGGCTATGCGTACCACCAGTG
>JBOGDG010000265.1:0-5270 GCA_050701655.1 Micromonosporaceae bacterium | reverse complement strand
CCGTACGGGGGGTCGGCGTCAAGCTGATGCCCCCGAGCTGAGGCCGGCCGGTGCATCCCGGCCGGCCTCTCGCCCGACCCCGTGTGCGAGCTCGGCCCGGTGTGCGAGCTCGGCCCGGGTGCGGGCCCAGCCCCGCTCAGCAGAGTGGTGCGACTCGGCCGTCGGAGCCGGTGTAGATGTACGCGTCGGAGACGAAGCCGGCGCCCACCTTGTCCCACCAGTTTGTGGTGCCGTACGTACCGGTGATGGTCTGACCAGTCTTCTGGCAGGTCAGGTAGATGGTGCCGCCGTCAGGCACCGACCCGATCGACCCGTAGCTGGTGCTGGCGCCGGTGCGTACGTTCAGCGCGGCGCCCGCGGTGTTCACGGTGCCCTGCGGGCCGACGCACGCGTTGGCGCTGGTGTAGCTGCGGGTGCCGTAGTAGTAGATGTAGCTGCCGTTGAACCGGATGCTCACCGCGGTGCCGTTGTAGCGCTGCTCGAAGTGCAGGTGCGGCCCGGTGGAGCCGCCGGTGTTGCCCAGGGTGCCGATCTGCTGGCCCCGTGACACCGACATGCCAAGGGAGACGATCTCGCCGGAGAGGTGGGCGTACCGGGTACGCCAGCCGCCGCCGTGGTCGATCTCGATCCACAGCCCGTAGCTGACACTGCCCTCGCTCTCCACCCGGCTGACGGTGCCGGACGCCGAGGCGGTCACCGCGTCGCCCCAGTCGTTCGTACGGTTGAAGTCGACTGCCCGCGGTGGACTGTGACTGCTGTACGTGGCGCCGCTCCACGTCTGGTTGCACCGGAACGGCATCTGGAACGCCGGCGCCGCGTGGGCCGGCGTACCGATCGCGACCACGGACAGCGCGCCAGCGAGTACTGCGCCGGCTAACGCGGCCGGGAATCGGAGACTGATGGTTGCGCGCATGAGTCCTCCCCTGCTCTGGAACCCCGCAGCCTCGGGCGCGCTTGGTACACCCGAGGCACTCTCGGCGTACCGAAGAAATCCTCCAAATACGATATCGCTTCTGAAACTCGGTTTCTAGACCCGGCGGTGACCGGGATCTCGGCGATACCCTGAGGCACTCGATCGCCGACCATGGGGGCTTCACGTGACGATCCGAATCCGGCCGGGCCTGCTCTACATCGCGCTGGCCGCCCTGGCGTTCGCGCTACTGGTCTGGCTGGCGCCGTACTACTCCACGCATCTGTGGTGGATGCTGCGCAAGACGCTGTTCCTGGCGATCCCGATCGCGCTGTTGGCAGTCCCGCTGATGCTGCTCTGGTGGTACGACGAAGACCTCTACTTCGACCTGTTCGGGCTGCTGGTCGGCGTCGGCACCGTCGCCGTCATCGGGCTGGTCGGCTGGGGGATCTACCACTCGTACCTGCAGGACAAGGACTACGCAGCGAGCGTCCAGGTGGAGTCCGGCGGCCCACCGAAGTTCGACGAGCGCGCTCCGTTCCAGGTCGCGGAGGCGATGGCGCGACCGAACCTGGGCGACGTACCGGGCGACATCACCGACACCTCATACCTGCCGGACAGCGACCGGTTCTCCAACCTGGTCGCCCGGCGCGGCTGGCTGGCCGGCTACCAGACGGTGCTCACCCAGAACATCCCGATGCAGGGTCGCGGCCAGCCCGACCAGCGGTGTGAGTTCGCACTGAAGGCCGACGCCCGGGTCGGTGGCTGGTTCACCCACAACCTGGGGCGCCAGATCGCCAAGCAGGCGCGATGGCGGTCCTGGGACAACGACGACGTGTACGCCTACTGCGACCGCGGTACGCCGAAAGTGGTGGTGCCGCTCAAGAAGCAGGTGGGCTGGCTGGTGGTCACCGACCGGCCCGCCGGCCTCGCGATCTACGACGGCAACACGGGACGGATCACGATCACCGACCGCGCGTCGGTGCCCGGTCCGGCGTACCCGTTGTCGCTGGCCTCCGAGCAGCGCGAAGCCACCTCGGCGATCGGCACGTTCGGCGACTGGTTCTTCAACCGGGCCGGCTGGGAGCTGCCCGACGACGAGGTCAACTCGGGCAACGACAGCGAGTTCACGCTCGACACCGACCGTGGCAGCGTGTACGCCACGCCGCTCACCGGACGCGGCTCCGCGACCTCCATCAGTGTGATCTCGGTGGTGTCGGCGCAGCCCCGGGCCGGCGAGCTGGCGCCGTTGAAGGTGCACCGGCTCAAGCCGTCCTGGGTCTCCCCCAAGGCGATCGTGGACAAGATCAAGGCCGACTACCAGGACATCCCGAACTGGCAGAACATCAAGGTGTACGAGGTGGTGCCGACCGGCCCCGACAGCTGGGTCGCCACCCTCGGCACCGGCCAGAACATCCTGTACCGGGTCTCTGGGACCGGCACCCTCAAGGGCGAGAAGCCGACCTGCCTGCACCGCGCCGACGGCAGCGTGATCCGGTGCGGCACGCTCGCCGACCGCGACGGCAAGGGCGTCGGCACCGACTACGGTTCCGGCGGCAAGGACTCCGGCGACCTGTCCGAGCTCACCGACGAGGAGCTCGCCGACCTGCAGCGACGGGTCACCGAGGAGTTCGAACGCCGCCTCAAGGACCGCGACTGACCGCCGGGCTCGCGGCCTCGGGGGGCTCACCGCCGCAACGCCGCTGCCGCTACGCCGGGTCCTCGCCGCCGCTGACGGTACGCAGGGTCAGCACCACGCGGGCGCCGCCCAGTGGGCTGCGGGCGACGTCGATGCCGCCGCCACCCTCCTCGGCCACCCGGCGGGCGATGTCGGTGCCCAGCCCGGTCGACGCGCCGCCGCTGGAGCCCCGGCGCAGCGCCGTCTCGGGCTCCGCGATGCCGGGGCCGCCGTCGTCGACGGAGAGCACCACGTACCCCCGCTGGGGGCGGATCGAGACCTGGTACGGCGTGCCCTCCTG
Organism: Micromonosporaceae bacterium; assembly: GCA_050701655.1. Lineage (GTDB taxonomy): Bacteria > Actinomycetota > Actinomycetes > Mycobacteriales > Micromonosporaceae > WHSM01. The sequence goes on along the minus strand of JBOGDG010000265.1, from coordinate 2,381 downwards.
GGTATGCCGGAACACGTTGCCGACGATCGCGTCCACCGCCGCCGCCACGTCGGCATCGCTGACCGGCACCCATACCGGCTGGTTCGGCGCGTCGAACGCCCAGCGCCGGCCCTGATCGTCGGCGAGCGCCGACCAGGTGCGCATCCGCTCGCGTACCAGATCGATCAGTTCGGTGCGGGCGGGGCGGCGCGAGGAGAGCGGGCGGCGGGCCTGCTTGATGATCGCGTCGACCTCGCGTTCCAGGTTGCTGGCGGCGGTCAGCACCCGCTGCCGGGGCTCGCCGGGCGGCATCGCCTCGGCGTTGAGCCGCAGCGCGGTCAGCGGCGTACGGAGTCGGTGCGACAGGTCCGCCACCAGCTCGCGTTCGGTGGCGAGCAGCACCTGGAACCGGTCGGCCAGGGTGTTGAACGCGCTGCCCACGGTGGCGATCTCCGGCGGCCCGCTGGGCTGCACCCGTACCCCCAGATCGCCTTCTCCTAGCCGGGTCGCGGCACCGGCGAGCCGGCGGGTGGCGCGTACCGCCCCGGAGGCCAGCCGGTCGGCGAGCAGCGCGGAGGCGAGCAGCATGCCGAGCCCCAGCCCGATCAGCACCAGCCACGCGGCCACCACGTTTCGGGACAGCTCCGCGTTCGGCACGTACACCTCGATCACCGCGACGCCGCCCTTCGGCAGCGGAGCCGGCCGCAGATGCGTCACCCCGCCGTTGGCCGGCACCGTGTTGGGCTGGACCTTGCGGCGTACCTCCGCGACCTCGTCGTGATCGGCCCAGCCGCGTACCGGACCCAGGCGGGTCTCGTCGGTCATGTGCACCAGCATGTGCCGCTCCCGACCGGCTTCCATGCTGTCGAGCGCCTGCTTGACCGCCTCCGGCTCGGTGGTGGCGCTCAGCACCGACGCCACCGCCGCCGCCTGCAGCTCCGCGTCACCCACCGCCCGGGAGTACGCCATGCTGCTCACCACCAGCCCGAGCGGGATCGCGAACACCAGAATCACCATCGCGGTCACCGCGAGGGACACCAGCACGAACCTGCGTCGCATGTGCGCCTTCCTGGGGTTGGGGTCTGTCCCGTGGGACAGGCCCTAGTGCAGGTCAGGCTATCCGGGGGGCGTACCACCAGCGACGTATCCGGGCCGGTACGGCTGCGCCACGGACGGTACGGGCAATGCCCGCGCAGGGCCGACGCGGCGGCGTACCCCGTGATCTAGGGTCCTGAACATGACCGAGCGGCTACGGCGGACCTTCGAACCTTCCGCGGTGCCGCTCGCCGTGCTGGTGTTGGTGATCCAGATCGTGTTCACCACGCTCGCCTGGTACGGCTCGCAACGCGGCTTCGGTCCCCCCGGCGAGTTCGGGCCCGGACCCGGCGGCGACCACCGGCCGGGCTGGGACGACGGCACCAACTTCAACCAGGGCCGGCTGCAGCCGGACTGGCTGGCGTACCTGCTGTTGACGCTGGGGCCGGTGGCGCTGCTGGTACGCCGCCGCTTCCCGGTGCCGGTGCTGGCGACCACGGCGGCGATCACCATCGGCTACCTGATGCTGGGGTACTCGTACGGGCCGGTGTTCCTGGCCGCGGCCGCGGCGGTGGCGAGCGCGGTGGTGCACGGCCACCGGGTCGCGGCCTGGCTCACCGGCTGGATCGGCCTCACGGTCTACGTACCGCTGCAGTGGGCGTACGGAGTGGGCAACACCGTGACGGTGGGGAGCGTTGCCGGGACGGTCGCCTGGCTGCTGGTGCTGCTGCTGGTGGCCGAGGCGATCCGATTCCGCCGGGAACGCGCCGCCGCCGCACGAGCGGCTCGCGCCGGCGAGGCCCGCCGGATCGCCGACACCGAGCGGCTGCGGATCGCGCGGGAGCTGCACGACGTACTCGCCCACAACATCTCGATGATCAACATCCAGGCCGGGGTGGCGCTGCACCTGTCGCAGGAGCTCCCCGACCAGACGCGCGACGCCCTCACCGCGATCAAGCAGGCCAGCCAGGACACGCTGCGCGAGCTGCGGGCCACGCTCGGGGTGCTGCGCCGGGTGGACGAGGACGCACCGCGCTCCCCCGCGCCCAGCCTGGACCGCATCGACGAGCTGCTGTCACGTACCGCCTCGCCGGGCTTGTCCGTCTCGAAAGACATCGTCGGTACGCCACGCCCGCTGCCCGCCGGCACCGACCTGGCGGCGTACCGGGTCGTGCAGGAAGCACTGACCAACGTGCACCGGCACGCCGGCGCGACCAACGCGACGGTACGCCTGGAGTACGCCCCCGACTCGCTGGTGATCACGGTCGACGACGACGGTACGGGCGCCCCCGCCAACCAGGACGGCGCCGGCGCCGGGATCGCCGGTATGACCGAACGCGCCACCGCCCTGGGCGGCACCCTGGACG
>JBOGDG010000264.1:0-5271 GCA_050701655.1 Micromonosporaceae bacterium | reverse complement strand
CCGGGTGGCCTCCGCCGATCTGGAGCGGGTACGCGCGCTGTTCGTCGACGGCATCGCGGTGCGGCTCGACCACGAGGAGCTGCGCCGCACCGTCGGCCGGTACGCCGGCGAGGCGCTCTCCGACCCGCTCACCGGGTTGGCCAACCGGCGCAGTCTGGAGCGCCGGGTCGCCGAGCTGATCCGGGACAACGAGAGCGGCGTACTGGGAGTGTTCGACCTCGACGCGTTCAAGCCGGTCAACACGGTGCACGGGCACCTCACCGGCGACCTGGTGCTGCAGCGGGTGGCGGCGATCCTGGTCCGTACGCTGCGCCGCCGCGACTTCGTAGCCCGGTACGGCGGCGACGAGTTCGTGGTGATACTGCCGTCCACCACGGTCGAGGAGGCGGCGGTGATCGGGCGCCGGCTGGTGGCCGCCGTACGGGACGAGGACTGGGAGTCCCTGGTGCCCGGCACCCCCGTGTCCGCGAGCGTCGGCTGGGCCGAGCTACACCAGGCGACCGGCCTGATCGGCGCCTTCCGCAAAGCCGACCGCGCCATGCTGGACGCCAAGCTGGCCAACCGCTCTTAACCCGGAGAAGTCAGCACTCGATTACGTTTACCGCTAGGCCGCCTCTTGCGGTTTCTTTGTACTTGATCTTCATGTCGGCGCCGGTCTCGCGCATTGTCTTGATGACCTTGTCCAGGGAGACGTAGTGCTGGCCGTCGCCGCGCAGGGCGAGGCGGGCGGCGGTGATCGCCTTGATGCTGGCGATGGCGTTGCGTTCGATGCAGGGGATCTGCACCAGGCCCCCGACGGGGTCGCAGGTCAGGCCGAGGTTGTGCTCCATGCCGATCTCGGCGGCGTTCTCCACCTGGTGGGGCGTACCCCCGAGGACTTCGGCGAGACCACCCGCGGCCATCGAGCACGCGCTGCCCACCTCGCCCTGGCAGCCCACCTCGGCGCCGGAGATCGAGGCCTGCTCCTTGTAGAGCACGCCGATCGCGCCGGCGGTGAGCAGGAAGCGGACCACACCGTCGTCGCCGGCGCCCGGCACGAACCGGGTGTAGTAGTGCAGCACCGCGGGGATGATGCCGGCGGCGCCGTTGGTGGGGGCGGTGACGACGCGGCCACCGGCGGCGTTTTCCTCGTTGACGGCGAGCGCGAACAGCGTCACCCAGTCCATCACCCGCAGCGGGTCCGTGGCGTAGTGCTCGCCCGCCATCCGCTGGTAGAGGGTGGCGGCGCGGCGCTGCACCTTGAGCCCGCCGGGCAGGGTGCCTTCGTACTCGCAGCCGTGGCGTACGCAGGCCTGCATCACCGACCAGATCCGCAGCAGCCCGGCGCGTACCTCCGCCTCGGGACGCCACGCGGTCTCGTTGGCGAGGATCAGCTCCGAGATCGGCAACCCGGTGTCGTCGGCGTGTTTCAGCAGCTCGACGGCGGTACGGAAGGGGTAGCGCACCGGGGTGTCGTCGGTCTTGATCCGGTCCGCGCCGGCCGCCTGCTCGTCGACCACGAAGCCGCCGCCGACGGAGTAGTACGTGCGCTCCCGGATCACCGTGCCGGACCCGTCGTACGCGCGGAAGATCATGCCGTTCGGGTGGTACGGCAACGACTTGCGCCGGTGCATCACCAGATCGTCGGGGCCGAAGTCGAGCTCGTGTCCGCCGTAGAGGTTGAGCCGGCCCGCCTCGCGGATGGCGGCGACCCGGGCGCCGATGCCGCCGGTCTCCACGGTCTCGGGATCTTCGCCCTCCAGCCCGAGCAGCACCGCTTTCTCGCTGCCGTGGCCGTGACCGGTGGCGCCCAGCGAGCCGAACAGCTCGGCGGTGACCCGGGCGGTCTCGGCGAGCCGGCCGTCGGCCTTGAGCCCGGAGGCGAACATCCGGGCCGCCCGCATCGGCCCCACCGTGTGGGAACTCGACGGGCCGATACCGATCTTGAACAGGTCAAACACGCTGATCACGCGCACTCACTCCTTTGTGGGGCGCCTTCCCGGGGCGAGCGTACGTCCTGATCGCGGGTACCGGCGAGTCGGGCGGGTGCCGTCCCACGGAACGGGTGGTACAAACCGGGGGTGACCGAGTGGATCAGGCTGTGGTTCGCGCCGCGGCGGCTGCGCCAGGTCGGCACCACGCCCGATTACCGCTTCTCGTTGGCCAACGAGCGGACTTTCCTGGCGTGGATCCGTACCGCGCTGGCGTTGGTCGGCGGCGGGCTCGCGGTGGCCCAGTTCCTGACGGTGGCGTACCTGCGGGAGACGATCGCGGTCGCGCTGCTGCTGCTCGGCACCTTCGTCGCGCTGCGCGCGGTGAACCACTGGATCCGGTGTGAGCGGGCGATGCGCTGCGGCGAGGACCTCCCGGAGAGCCGCTTCCCGGCCACGCTGGCGGTGCTGATCGCCGTGGGTGCGTTGGCGCTGCTGGGCCTGGTTGTTGTCGGCGGCCTGCGATGAACCGGTCGGTGGCTGCGATGAGCGAGCTTGCGAGCGAATGGGTGGCACAGTGCCTGCGCGAAGCGCCGCCCGAGCGAAGCGAGGGCGTGCGATGAGCCGGGTGGGCACGGGCGGCGACCGGCGCGGTGGCCTGCGATGAGCGACGGCCGGGGTACGCAGCCCGAGCGCACCCGGCTGGCGTGGCGGCGTACCGTCCTGACGGCCACGGTGGTCGGGCTGCTCGCGGTCCGGCTGGCGTTGCTCGCCGACGACCCGGGGGTACGCGCGTCCGGCACCGCGCTGGTGATGCTGCTCTGGCTGGTGGTGCTGGCGGTCTCTGCCCGCCGCATCACCGCGATCTCCCGCCGCACCGTCCCGGCCCCCCTGACCGACGCCGGCGCGACCGCGGCGGTGACCACGGCGACCGTGGTCGGCCTCGCCGCCCTGTCCCTCGCCCTCCTACTGGCGTAGCCCACCCGCCCCACCGCCGCACTTGGTGGGGCAGAAGGTTGTTCCATAGCGGGCATTTCAGTCAACGGAACAACACTCTGCCCCACCAAGTGGGAAGGGCCGGAGGCGTCAGACCAGGTGGGAAGGACGGGGGCGTCAGCCGGAGGGTGTGCCGAACTCGACGGTGACGGTGGTGTAGCCGAGCTGGGCCAGCATGCCGACCAGCATGGTGCGGGTGTTGGTTTCGGCCTGCGCGGTCAGCTTGCTGCGCGCGGCGGCCTTGCCGATCTTCGCCTCGGCGAGCTGGTAGAGCCGCTGCTCGGAGCGTGGGTTACCGGAGAGCAGGTCGCCGACCCGGTTCAGTACGCCGCGCTGCTGTTCGTACACATAGGAGCGGCTGTGGTCGAGATTGACCGGCTCCAGCTGGGCGTGCGGCAGCCGTACGGTGGCGCGTTTCCCGTCTTCGGAGACCCGGATCGCGCCCTTGTCGATTCCGCTGAACTCCACGTACGCGTCCACCGAGCCGGCGGCGACGAACAGCGTGCGCTCCCCGAGCACCGACGACGGTACGAACGGCGCGTCCTTCTCGATGTCGATGATCACCTGGAATTCGCCGCTGGCCGCCTCGTACCGGCTGAGGTCACGGATGCGTTCCAGCAGCACCGGCTGGCTGCGGTCGATCTCGCGTTCGGCGAACGGGTTCCGCCACTGCGGGATCAGCCCGACCAGCTGCGCGGCCGCGGCGACCACGACCAGCACCGCGACCCCGGCCGCGAGGGTCCACCACAGTTTCCGGCCCGGAAGTGTCATCTGCTCCGTCATGCGCTCTCCCATACCCAGAAGACGCGCTGATCATGACGTTATGACGCCGACTGTCCGTTATTCTCCGCCCCGCCCCGGCCCGTCGCCGCGCCCCGGCCCGCCGGCACCGCGCCCCGCGCCGTCGCCAACCCCTGCGGCGTACGCCTCCGCGAGCAGCTCCGCGACGTGCCGGGTACGCCGCCCGCCGAGCTGCTCGATCTGCAGGGTGCAGCTCAGCCCGTCGGCGACCACCACCGCGTCCGGCAGCGCCGCCACCGCCGGCAGTACGCCGGTCTCGGCGATCTCGCGGGACAGCGCCGCGTGTTCGGCCCGGTATCCGAAGGAGCCGGCGAGACCACAGCAACCCGCGTCGAGTACCGCCACCTCGAAACCCAGCCCCCGCAGCACGGTCTCGTCGGCGGCGGGGCCGCCGATCGCCCGCTGGTGACAGTGCGGCTGCACCACCGCGACCCCGCCGGTGGGATGGCGCGGCAGCTCGACGTCGGCGGTGACGAGCTGCTCGGTGAGGCTGCGCGCCAACGTCGCCAGCTTCGCCGCGCGCGGGTCGTCGGCGAGCAGGTCCGGCAGCTCGTCGCGGAACACCGCCAGGCAGCTCGGCTCCAGCACCACGACGGGCGTACCCGCCTCGATCGCCGGGGCGAGTACGTCGAGGGTCCGGCGCAGCGTGGCGCGAGCCCGGTCGAGCATCCCGAAGTCGTACAGGGTACGGCCGCAGCAGGCCCACTGCGCCGGGGTCGCCACCCGGTAGCCGGCCTGCTCCAGCACCGTGACCGCGGCGGCGCCCGCCTCCGGCGCGAACGCGTCGGAGAAGGTGTCCGGCCAGAGCACCACGTCCGCCTCGGCCAGCCCGGGGTCGACCCGCTGCCGGAGCTGCCGGCGCAGCGGCGTACCGGCGAAATGGGGTGGTGGGCGGTCGGTGGTGACGCCGGCGAGGCGCCGCACCCAGCGCAACCCGGCGACCAGGTTGGCGAGCCGTGGCATCCGGGTGGCGAGCCGGGCCGCCCATGGCAGCAGCCCCAGCGCGTAGGCGGCGCGCGGCCGCAGCCGCCCTTCGTAGTAGTGGGAGAGGAACTCCGCCTTGTACGTCGCCATGTCGACCAGCGTCGGGCAGTCCACCTTGCAGCCCTTGCACGACAGGCACAGATCGAGCGCGTCGTACACGTCGTCGTTCTTCCAGCTGGCGGGGGTGACCTCGCCGCGGAACATCTCTTCCAGCAGCTTCGCGCGGCCGCGCGTGGAGTGGGTCTCGTCGCGGGTCACCCGGTACGACGGGCACATCACCCCGGTGTCGAAGCGCCGGCACTTCCCCACCCCGACGCACCGGCCCGCCGCCTCGGCGAGGCTGCCGTGGTCGGCTTTCAGCGCGAAGTGCAGTTGGCCGAGCGGCTTCGGCGCGAAGTCCGGTCCGTGCCGCAGGTTCGTGTCCAGGGGGTACGGGTCGACCACCTTCCCCGGATTCATCCGCCCGTCCGGGTCCCAGAGTGCCTTGAACTCCCCGAACGCGGTGACCAGCTCGGGGCCGTACATCCTGGTGAGCAGCTCGCCGCGGGCCTGGCCGTCGCCGTGCTCTCCGGAGAGTGAC
>JBOGDG010000263.1:0-5272 GCA_050701655.1 Micromonosporaceae bacterium | reverse complement strand
ACTCCCGGCTGTACGCCGTCTCCCCCGCCGGTGGGCTGCCCCGCGAGCTGCCGCTCGGCCAGGCGCGCGCGGTGGCGTACGGGCCGGACGGCGGAGTGGTGGTCGGGCGGAACACGTACGACCCGGCGCGGTGGAAGCGGTACCGGGGCGGCACCGCGGGTGAGCTGTGGGTGGACCCGACCGGCGACGGCGAGTTCCGCCGGCTGATCGAGCTGAAAGGCAACCTGGCCAGCCCGTGCTGGGTGGGCGGGCGGATCTGGTTCCTCTCCGACCACGAGGGCGTCGGCAACGTCTACTCGTGCACCCCGGACGGCGGCGACCTGCGGCGGCACTCCGACCACGGGGACTACTACGCGCGCGGCCTCGCCAGCGACGGCACCAGCCTGGTGTACCACTGCGCCGGCGAGCTGTACGTGATCGCCTCCGACGCCGCACCGCGGAGACTGCCGGTACGGATGCAGAGCACCCGTACCCAGCGCAACCGGAAGTTCGTACCGGCGGCGGACTACCTGCACAGCGCGACGCTCAACCCGGACGGCAGCGAGCTGGCGATCACCAGCCGGGGGAAGGCGTACTCGTTCGGCAACTGGGAAGGGCCGGTACGCCAGCACGGCGCCGCCGACGGCGTCCGGTACCGGCTGCTGACCTGGCTGAACGACAAGCAGCGGCTGGTCGCCGCCGCCAGCGACGACTCGCCCCGCGAATACCTCGTGGTGCTGACCGCCGACGGCAGCGCGCCGCCGCACCGGCTCGACGTGGACGCCGGACGGATCACCGAGCTGCGGGTCTCCCCCACCGCCGACCGGATCGCGGTCACCAACCACCGCCACGAGCTGCTGCTGGTCGAGCTCGGCGACGGCGCCGCGCGGCGGCTGGACCACAACCGGCACGGCGCCATCTCCGACCTCACCTGGTCGTGGGACGGGCGGTGGCTGGCGTACGCGTACCCGACCAGCGCGAAGGCGAGTGCCATCAAGCTGGCCCGCCCCGACGTCTCGGACGCCGACGCGACCTGGTACGCCACCGAGCCGGTGCTGCGGGACTTCTCCCCGTCGTTCGACCCGGACGGGAAGTACCTCTACTTCATCGGGCAACGCGATCTCAACCCGGTCTACGACGAGCTGCAGTTCGACCTGGGCTTCCCGCACGGCTCCCGCCCGTACGCGATCGCGCTGCGGGACACGACCGGCTCGCCGTTCGTACCCACGCCCCGGCCTCTGGAGAGCGAGGAGGCAGCCACCGCACGCAAGGCACACGAGGAGCTGGAGCCGGAGCCGACGCACCTGGTGGAGATCGACCTGGACGGCATCACGGAGCGGATCGTGGCGTTCCCGGTGCCGGACGGGCGCTACCGCCAGGTGGCCGGGATCAAAGACAAAGTGCTTTTCACCCTGGCACCGGTACGCGGCAGCCGGCGGCACCGGTTCTACGAGACCGAGTCCAGCGACGGCGCCGCCCTGCAGTCCTTCGATTTCGACAAGCAGGAGTGCGAGACGCTGGTCGACGGGGTGGACGAGTTCTGGCTGGGCAACGATCACAAGACGTTGCTCTACCGGTCCGGGCACCGGCTGCGGGTGGCGAAGCCGAACGAGAAACCCGACGAGTCCGACGAGCCGGGCCGGGTCGGCGGCTGGATCGACCTGGACCGGGTGAAGGTGTCGGTACGCCCCGAGGCGGAGTGGCGCCAGATGTTCCGCGAGGCGTGGCGGCTGCAGTCCGAGCAGTTCTGGGCCGCGGACATGTCCGGAGTGGACTGGGACGCGGTGTACGCCCGCTACCTGCCGCTGGTGGACAAGGTCACCACCCGCGCCGAGCTGTCGGACCTGTTCTGGGAGCTGCAGGGTGAGCTGGGCACCTCGCACGCGTACGAGATCGGCGGCGAGTACCGGCAGGGCCCGCACTACGCGCAGGGCTTCCTCGGCGTCGACTGGGAGCACGACCCCGACACCGGCCACTACCGGATCGGCACGATCCTGTCCGGCGACCCGTGGGACGCCAACGCCTCCTCGCCGCTGCTGCGCCCCGGGGTCGGCGTACGGCCGGGCGACGAGCTGGTGGCGATCAACGGGCAGCCGGTGGGGGTCCACCCGCTCGACGGCGGCCCGCCGGTCGCGCCGAACGAGCTGCTGGTCAACCAGGCCGACCAGGAGGTGCAGCTGACCGTACGGCGGGGCACGGAGCCGCCCCGGGTGGTCGCGGTGCGCGCCATCCCCGACGAACGGCCGGCCCGCTACCGCGAGTGGGTACGCGGCAAGCGGCGTACGGTGCACGAGCGTACGGACGGGCGGGTCGGGTACCTGCACATCCCGGACATGGGCCCGGACGGGTACGCCGAGTTCCACCGCGGCTACCTCGCCGAGTACGACCACGAAGCGCTGATCGTCGACGTACGGTTCAACGGCGGCGGCCACGTCTCCGCGCTGCTGCTGCAGAAGCTGGCCCGGCGCCGGCTCGGATACGACTTCCCCCGCTGGGAACAGCCGATCCCGTACCCGGAGGAGTCCCCCCGTGGGCACCTGGTCGCGATCACCAACGAGCAAGCCGGCTCCGACGGCGACATCTTCAGCCACGCGTTCAAGATGCTCGGGCTCGGCACCCTGGTCGGGAAACGTACCTGGGGCGGCGTGATCGGCATCGAGCCCCGCCACCCGCTCGCCGACGGCACCATCACCACCCAGCCGGAGTACTCGTTCATGTTCGACGACGTGGGCTGGCAGGTGGAAAACTACGGCACCGACCCGGACATCGAGGTGGACATCGCCCCGCAGCACTACGCCGCCGGCGAGGACCCGCAGCTGGACCGGGCCGTGGAGCTGGCGCTACGACAGCTGGCGGAACGCCCCGCCCACACCCCCAACCCGCCCGACCGTCCCCGCTTCACCCCACCCCGACTCGCACCCAGGGAGTAGTTGCCGGCGGCGGCAGGTTCTGTGGTCGAATCGCTGTCACTCGCGCCGGGAGGCAGCAGTTTGACCACAATCCCGGCCCCGCCCCCGCCCCCGGCACCGGCCCGGCCCGGCCCGGCCCCGACTACGGTTGGCGGGTGGGTGAGCGGCCGTACGTGGTGTTGAGCTGCGCGGTCTCGGTTGATGGGTATCTCGACGACACCGGGCCGGAGCGGCTGATGCTGTCCTCCGAGGCTGACCTGGAGCGGGTGGACGAGGTACGCGCCAGCGTCGACGCGATCCTGGTCGGGGCGAACACCGTACGCGCCGACGATCCGCGGCTGGTGCTGCGCTCGGCGGCGCGGCAGGCGGCCAGGGAAGCGCGCGGCCGGACCCCGGACCCGGTGAAGGTGACGGTCACCCGTACCGGGGAGCTGGATCCCGGGTCGCGGTTCTTCACCGTGGGGTACGCCGACAAGCTGGTGTACGCCGCCTCCGGCGCGGTCCACAAGCTGCGCGCCAACCTCAACGGCATCGCGACCGTGATCGACGCCGGGGAGCCGCCGCGGCTGCGCCCACTGCTCGCCGACCTGGCTGATCGGGGTGTGGCCCGGTTGATGGTCGAGGGCGGCGCCGGGGTCCTCGGCTGGTTCCTCACCGAACGGGTCGCCGACGAGCTGCAGCTGGTCATCGCGCCGATCTTCGTGGGCGACCCGGCGGCGCCGCACTGGCTGCGGGATGGCGTACCCCCGCAGCGGGTTGAGCTGGCCGAGACGCGGCAATTGGGTGACTGCGTACTGCTGCGGTATCTGCTGGAGCCGCGCGACGGGTGAGCCGGGCCCGCACTGCCGCCGCCGCGTACCGCGGGTCGGCCGGACGGCTGAGCGCGTACCCTCGCGGGCGCATGTCAGGATGGGGCCTGGTCCGCGCGGCTCCGACGCCCCGGACGTACGGGAGGTCGCGTGGAGCGGGCGCACACCACGCCGGCGGTGCTGCCACTGCGCCCACTCACGGTGGGTGAGCTGCTGGACAGCTCGGTCGCCCTGCTGCGTACCTCGGCGCGACCGCTGCTGGCGCTCGGAGCCGGCCTGGCGCTGGCAGAGCAGGCGCTGCTCGAGCCGCTGCGCTATCTCGCCGCGCAGTCAGCCGACGCGGCGCTGCTCAGCTACGTGCTGTTCGCCTGCGGTCTGGGCACGGAGTCGTTGATACTGGCGCTGCTCGCCTCACCCGCGGCGCGCGCAGCCGGCGCGACGCTGCGCGGGCGTACCCTCACGACCCGGCAGCTGCTCGCGGACCCGGGCAACCGCTGGGGCGCCACCGTCCTGGTCGCGCTGGTGGTGGCCGGGATGGCCGGTTTCGCCGCGCTGGCGTGCGCCGTACCGTGGCTGCTGGTGTACGGGTTCATCGGGCTCGCCGTACCCGCGCTGGTGCTGGAACCGGGCAACCCGGGCGCGGCGCTGCTGCGTTCGTTCACACTCACCACCCCCCGGGTGTACGGGATCCGGCTGCTCGGTTACCTGTCGTGGCTGCTGCTGCGGCTCGCGCTCGGGTTCGCGGGGATGTTCGCGCTGCGCTGGTTCGGGTTCGACTCGCCGGTGCTGCTGGTGCTGCCGTGGCTGGCGGCGAACGCGGTGGCGTACCCCGCGCTGGCGTGCCTGGACGCGGCGCTCTACCTGGAGGCGCGGGTACGCCGGGAGGGCATGGACCTGGCGCTGGTGCTCGCCCAGCTCGGCGCCCCAAAGGTGGCCCGGTGATGCGGGGGTACGCAGCCGGGTGGCTCGCGGCGGTGCCGCTGGGCGGCGCCGAGAAGCCGTTTCCGCGGTTGTGGAACGAGCTGGTCGCCGACACCGCCGACTACATACCGGGGGGCACCGCCGGGCTCGCCGCGATCCTGCTGCTGCTCGCCGGGGTGGTCGCCTTCGCGCTGCTGTACCGGCGGTGGCCCCGATCCGCGCCACCCGAGCCGGTGACACCGACGACGGCGGAGGCCGAAGACAGCGAGGTACCGGAGCTGCCACCCGAGCAGCTGCGCTCCCTCGCCGACCGGTACGCCGTCGAGGGTCGCTACGCCGAGGCGGTACGCGAGCGGCTCCGCGCCATGGTGCGGGAGCTGGTGCGGGCCGGCGTGATCGAGCACCGTCCCGGGTGGACGGTCACCGAGCTGGCGGCCGCCGCCGGCGCCGCGCTGCCCGTGACCCGCGTACCGCTCGGGGCGGGCGCGGAGATCTTCTCCGAGATCTGGTACGCCCGCCGCCCGGCGCTGGCCGACGACGACACCCGGATGCGAGAGCTGGAGGCAGCGGTACGCCAGTCCTGCGCCGGCGTACCGGAGCGCGGAGCGAACGGCGCCGCCGAGCCGGTGGGTGCGCCCGGAGGCCAGCCATGAC
>JBOGDG010000262.1:0-5325 GCA_050701655.1 Micromonosporaceae bacterium | reverse complement strand
CTCGCGTAGACCTCCGCGAGCGCGCGCAGTTCGGAGTTCGAGCCGAAGACGAGGTCGACGCGGCTGCCGGTCCACTTGAGCTCACCCGTGGCGTCGTCGCGACCCTCGAAGGTCTGCGCGTCCTCCGACGTCGACTTCCACGTCGTGCCCAGGTCGAGCAGGTTGACGAAGAAGTCGTTCGTCAACGACCCGGGCCTCTCGGTGAGGACGCCGAGCGACGACTGCTGGTGGTTCGCGCCCAGCACGCGGAGCCCTCCGACGAGGACCGTCATCTCGGGAGCGCTCAGGGTGAGCAGGTTCGCCTTGTCGAGCAGGAGGAACTCCGCGGGCAGGCGCTGGCTCTTCCCCAGGTAATTGCGGAACCCATCGGCGGTCGGCTCGAGTGCGGCGAAGGACTCGACGTCAGTCTGCTCCTGCGTCGCGTCCACGCGACCCGGCGTGAACGGGACCTCGATGTCGTAGCCGGCGTTCTTCGCGGCCTGCTCGACACCGACGCCGCCGGCGAGCACGATCAGGTCGGCGAGCGAGACCTTCTTGCCGCCCGTCCGGGCCCCGTTGAAGCTCTGCTGGATCCCTTCCAGCGCACGCAACACCATGGCCAGCTTCTCGGGCTCGTTGACCTCCCAATCGATCTGCGGCTGCAGCCGGATGCGCGCGCCGTTGGCGCCGCCGCGCTTGTCGCTACCGCGGAACGACGAGGCCGCCGCCCACGCCGTGGACACCAACTCGGAGACCGACAGCCCGGAGGCGAGGATCTGATCCTTGAGAGCGGCGACATCCACGGCATCGACGAGCTCGTGGTCGACCGCCGGCAGCGGGTCCTGCCACAACAGCGCCTGGCTCGGGACCTCCGGGCCGAGGTAGCGCGCGATCGGGCCCATGTCGCGGTGGGTCAGCTTGAACCACGCGCGGGCGAAGGCGTCCGCGAGCTCCTCGGGGTTCTCGAGGAACCGGCGCGAGATCGGCTCGTACACCGGGTCGAGCCGGAGCGAGAGATCGGTCGTCAGCATGGTCGGGCGGTGCTTCTTCTCCGGTTCGTACGCGTCCGGGATGGTGGCCTCGGCGTCCTTCGCCACCCATTGGTGCGCGCCGGCCGGGCTCGTCGTCAGCTCCCACTCGTGGCCGAAGAGGTTCTCGAGGAAGTCGTTGCTCCACCGCGTCGGCGTGGTGGTCCAGGTGACCTCGAGCCCGCTGGTGATCGCGTCCGCGCCCTTGCCGGTGCCGAAGCTGCTCTTCCAGCCCAGGCTCTGCTCGTCGATCGAGGCGGCCTCAGGGTCGGCGCCGACGTGGTCGGACGGGCCGGCGCCGTGGGTCTTGCCGAACGTGTGACCGCCGGCGATCAGCGCGACCGTCTCCTCGTCGTTCATCGCCATCCGGTGGAACGTCTCGCGGATGTCGCGGGCCGCGGCGATCGGGTCCGGGGTGCCGTTCGGGCCCTCCGGGTTGACGTAGATGAGGCCCATCTGGACCGCGCCGAACGGCTCCTCGAGCTCTCGGTCACCGCTGTAGCGCTCGTCGCCGAGCCACGTGGTCTCGGGGCCCCAGTAGACGTCCTCGTCGGCCTCCCAGACGTCCTCCCGGCCGCCGCCGAAGCCGAACGTCTTGAAGCCCATCGACTCCAGGGCGACGTTGCCGGTGAGGATCATCAGGTCGGCCCACGAGATGTTCTGGCCGTACTTCTTCTTGACGGGCCACAGCAGCCGGCGAGCCTTGTCGAGGTTCCCGTTGTCCGGCCAGCTGTTGAGCGGAGCGAAGCGCTGCTGGCCGGCCCCGGCGCCGCCACGGCCGTCGTGGATCCGGTACGTGCCCGCGCTGTGCCACGCCATGCGGATCATGAGCGGCCCGTAGTGGCCGAAGTCGGCCGGCCACCAGTCCTGCGAGGTGGTCAGCACCTCCGCAATGTCCCGCTTCACGGCGGCGAGGTCGAGGGACTGGAACGCCTCGGCGTAGTCGAACTCCTCGCCGAGCGGGTTCGCCACGGCGGGGTTCTTGGCGAGGATCTTCAGGTTGAGCCGGTTGGGCCACCACTGGTGGTTCCCACCGCCTTGCGTCGGGTGCGCGGCGCGCCCGTGCGCAACCGGGCAGCCGGTGCTGCTCTCGGGCTTCTCGTCCGTGACGATTGCCTCGTGGTTCTCGGACATGGGGCATCCTTCCAGAGCTATGCGGATCAGGCGTGATCAGGAACTGGGAGCGGTCGACAGTCGGAGCACAGGCCCCAGTAGATGACCTCGGCCTCATCGATCGAGAAGCCGTGGTCGTCGGACGCGGTCAGGCAGGGAGTGTGGCCGACGGCGCAGTCGACATCAGCGATGCGACCGCACGACCGGCACACCACGTGGTGGTGGTTGTCCCCGACCCGCGCCTCGTAGCGAGCCACGGAGCCGGATGGCTTGATGCGCCGCACCAGACCCGCGGCCGTCAGCGCGTGCAGGCAGTCGTACACGGCCTGGTGGGACACCTCCGGAAGTGAGTTGCGCACGGCACCGATGATCGACTCCGTGTCGGCGTGCGGATGCGCGTGGACCGCGCCGAGCACCGCCACCCGAGGACGGGTCACGCGCAAAGCGGCCCCGCGCAGTATCTGCGGGAAGTCCAGGGTCGTGGTCACGTCCCACAGCCTGACCCATTCTCTGGAATCAGTCAAGAATCGGGGTGAGGTTGCTGTGGGTGTCAGCGACCGCGGTGTGGGCGGCGGCCAGCTGGGACGGGGTGGGAGCGGTACGCAGCAGGTCCAGCGCCACCACCGTGAGCTGGTCGGGGAGCGCCAGGTCGTTGTCCAGCCGGGGTACGGCACGCCGCGGCGCCCGCTCGGCGTCGGCGCCGAGATCGGCCAGCCGCTGTACCAGCCCGTGCACCAGCTGGGCCCGGCTGACCCCGGAGACGCGGGACGCCGCCCCCCAACGGGACGGCGTCCAGTGCATCACCTGTCGCAGCAGCCGCTCCACCGCGGCCCGCAATTCGTCGAGAGCTACCTCATTCACGGAACATGGAGATCAGGCGCAGCAGCTGCAGGTACAGGAAGACCAGGCCGACCAGCAGCCCGAACGCCGCGGTCCAGGCGTACTTGCGCTCGGCGCCGGACTGCACCATCTGCTCGACCATGTCGAAGTCGAGGATGAACGACAGCGCCGCGATCACCACCAGGGCGAGCGCGATCACCCACTGCAGCCAGCTCGCGCCCTGCCCGTCGGCCGGGTTGTTGAACAGCCCGGCGTCGACGCCGAACAGCGAGAGCCCCAGGTTGACCAGGATCAGCGCCATCGCGCCGAGCAGCGCGCCGAGCACCGCCTTGCGGAAGAACGGGGTCGCCCGGATCACCCGCGACTTGTAGAGCACCGCCATCAGCGCGAACACCCCGAAGGTGCCCACCACGGCCTGCAGCACGATGCCCGCGAACAGGGTCTCGTACATGCTGCTGACCACGCCGACCAGTACGCCCTGGGTGACCGCGTACGCGCCGATCACCAGCGGGTTGGTGATCCGCATGAACGAGATCGCCAACACCAGGCCGAGGCCGACGAAGACGGACGCCAACAGTGCGACTGCCTGGACCGCCGGTGGCAGGAACAGCCATGCCAGCGCGGCGGTGATGCCGGTGAGGGCGAGCAGACCGATGGTGCGTACCACCACGTCGTCCACGGTCATCCGGTCGGCCGTCGGTGGCGCGTACCCACCGGGGGTCGGGTATCCGTAGCCCTGCTGCTGACCCGGAGCGCCGTATGGCGCTGTCGTGGCCCGCTGGGCCGTACCGCTCGCCAAGCCGCCGAGCACCATATTCGAGCTTCTCAACGCTGCCTCCTGGGCCGTCGTCAACGCGGCGTGTCCGACACGCCGCTGCAGCAAGCGTAGCCGCGCCCCAGGCGGTTCGGGGGCAGGGTGCGATCCCCTCGGGGGGTCGTCCCCCCGGCTGGCATGACGAGCTGACCCGGCCCGCGCCTTCTGCGGGCAGGGTCCAGCCTGCAGCTCGTGCCCGGGGCGGGACTCGAACCCGCATGCCTCGCGGCAGCCGCTTTTAAGGCGGCCGTGTATGCCTGTTCCACCACCCGGGCGTGCCGTTGCCGAACCCGAGTAGGCGTGAACGCCCGGCCCCGGACAACTCGCTATTACGGTAGCCGGATCAGGCCTGACCTGGCCGTACTCAGCGTTGTCAATTCCCCAATCCGTGCAATACCGATTCGCCTCGGCCAGGCAGTATGGGCGGGTGACCGCCCAGCCGACCACCATCCGGGCCACCCAGGAGACCGCCCGGCCCGTGCGCTCGGGTCCGCGGATCGACCTGGCGGTCTGTCTGGGCTATCTGGCGGTGGCCGGCTACCTCACGTACGGGTTGTGGCGGGATCCGGCGGGGCATGTGCTCGCGCTGAACTGGCAGGACCAGACGCTCAACGAGTGGTTCCTGGCGCACGGGCTGCTGGTCTGGCAGGGCGACGGGATGCTGATCACCGACCGGCTCAACGCCCCGGACGGGGTCAACCTGATGGCGAACGCGTCGCTGCTGCTGTTCGGGTTGCTGCTGGCGCCGGTGACCGCGCTGTTCGGGGCGCCGGCCTCGTTCGTGGTGGCGGTGACGCTGGCGCTCGGCGGCACCGCGATCGGGTGGTACCTGCTGCTGTCGCGGCGGTTCGGCGTCAGCCGGCTGGGGGCGGCGGTGGGCGGCGGCTTCTGCGGCTTCGCACCCGGGATGGTGTCGCAGGCCAACGGGCATCCGCACATCGCGGCGCAGTTCCTCGTACCAGTGATGGTGCTTCTGGTGTTGCGGTTACTGGACGGTCGACGGCCGGTACGTGACGGCGTGCTGCTCGGGCTGGTGGTGACGCTGCAGCTGTTCCACGGCGAGGAGGTGCTGTTCCTCACCGCTGTGACCTGCGCTTTCTTCGTCGGGTGGTACGCCGTGCTGGACCGGCCCGAGGCGGCGCGCCGGCTTCCCGGAGTGCTGGCGGGGCTCGCGATCACCGCCGGGGTCGCGCTGATGCTGGTGGCGTACCCGCTGTGGGTGCAGTTCGCGGGCGCCGGCAGCGTGCCCAACGGGGTGTTCTCCGGGGCGTTCTTCTCCGCCGACGCGGCCTCGTTCGTGACGTACCCGGGGCTGTCGCTGGGCGGCGACCTGGACACCGCCGACGCTGTCACCACCGGGGCGTCGGAGCACAACGCGTTCTTCGGCTGGCCGCTGCTGGTGCTGATCGTGGTGTGCTGCGGATGGCTGTGGCGGCGTACCGAGGTGAAGGCGTTGGCGTTGACCGGGCTGGTGCTGGCGCTGCTCGCGCTCGGCCCCGAGATCACCGTCGCCGGCGAGCCGACCGGGGTGCCCGGGCCGTGGGCGTTGAT
>JBOGDG010000261.1:0-5327 GCA_050701655.1 Micromonosporaceae bacterium | reverse complement strand
GCTCGAACCCTACGCCCGGCCGCAGGTAGAGGGTGTCCTTCCAGCCGGACAGCGGCGGCGGCGGCGCGGCGCCGTCCACCGTGAGCACCTGAAACTGCACGTCGTGTACGTGGAAGCTGTGCGGCTGGCCGTCCTCGTTGGTGACCTCCCAGATCTCGCTGGTGTCCTTCACCGGCGCGGCGTCCACCCGGTCCATCTCCATCTTCTTGTGGTTGATCTGGTGCCCGGAGAGCCGGAAGGCGCGTTCCCCGGCCGCGTCCGCGGGGTCCAGCCGGGGTACGTCCACCAGCCGTTCGGGCACCTTGGGGCGGTCCGCGAGCTGGTCGGCGGCGCGCAGCTGCAGTACGTCGAGCGTGTCGTCGCCTCCGCTGAACCGGCTGCTGATCGGGTTCACGCGCAGCGGCGGCGGGAAACTGCGCAGCACCGTACGCTCGCCCGGCCGCATCGTGACCACGATCTCCGCCCGCTCGCCGGGGGAGAGGGTCACCCGGGTGGTGTGATCCGGTGCCGGCAGCAGCCCGCCGTCGGTGCCGACCAAGGCGAACTTCCGCTGGTCGGCGAAACCGAAGTGGTAGACCCGCGCCGGGGAGCCGTTGAGCAGCCGCAGCCGTACCCGCTCGGTGGTGACTTCCTGGTACGGCGCGACCGTGCCGTTGACCGCGATCGTGTCGCCGAGGATGCCGACCCCGCCGCTGCCCGGGGAGTCGTCGAGCTCGTCGTCGCGCAGCTTCTTGTCCTGCACGATCACTGGGATGTCGTCGACGCCGTACTCGTCGGGGAGGTCGGCCGAGGTGGCCGGGTCGTCCACGATGAACATCCCGGCCAGGCCGCGGTAGACGTGCTTCGCGGTCTCCCCGTGCGGGTGCGGGTGGTACCAGAGGGTGGCCGCCGGCTGGTCGACCTTCCACGTCGGCGACCAGGTCTCGCCGGGGCGTACCGGCTGGTGCGGGCCGCCGTCCATCTTCGCCGGCAGGTGCATCCCGTGCCAGTGCACGCTGGTCGGCTCGTCGAGCTGGTTGCGTACGTTGACCAGCACCTGCTCGCCACGCTCGGCGCGCAGCGTCGGCCCCAGGTAGTCGCCGTTGAAGCCCCAGGTGTCGACCGGCCCGGTTCCGAAGTCGTGGCGCCCCTCGGCGGCGGTCAGCTCGTACACCCGTCGTCCGTTCTTGTCGACCTTCGACGGCGCCAGCGGCGGTACGGTGAGCCGGTTGGCGAAGTCGATCTCGCCCGCGGTGTTGAGCGCGCCCCGTGACCAGAGCCAGGCGAAGCCGGCGGCCCCGATTCCGCACACCAGCAGCGTGGCCACCAGCCCGAACAGCAGTACGCGTCGCAGCAGACGCACCGTCATCAACCCCTCGTCTCGGATCGTTCCGAGTCGACGGTGACGGTCGTAGCGGGCCGGCGTCGAGAGCTGCCGCGCGATCCCAGGGACAACTCAGGGTGCACCCCTAGCCGGGGCCACGGCGGGGTGCGACCGCGGCGTCAGGGTCGCCTCAGGGTGCCGGCAGCTCAGCTGGGGCGGCTGCTCTCCTCGGGTGCCGGCGCGGTCCCCCCGGGTGGCGGCGTGGGCAGGCCGCGGAGGGCTTCGAGGAGCTGCTCGCCGTACCGGGCGAGCTTGGTCTCACCGACGCCGTTGACCGCGCTCAGCTCCGCGAGGGTGGCCGGCGGCTGCGCGGCGATCTCCCGCAGCGTCGCGTCGTGGAAGATCACGTACGCCGGCACCCCCTGCTCCTTCGCCACCCCGGCCCGCCAGGCCCGTAGCTGCTCGAACACCGGCTTGGCGGCCTCGGGCAGCTCCGCCGCGGCGGCCTTGGCGCGGGCGGGTTTGCCGGCCGGGGCGGCGCGCTTGGGCTCCCGCCGCAGCCGTACCTCTCGCCGCCTGCCCAGCACCTCGGCGCTGGCGTCGGTGAGCACCAGCGTGCCGTAGTCGCCCTCCACCGTGAGCAGCCCCTGCGCGAGCAGCTGCCGCACCACGCCGCGCCATTCGGACTCGTTGAGCTCGCCGCCGATCCCGAAGGTGGAGAGCTGGTCATGCTCGTACTGCTCCACCTTGGGGGTACGTTTCCCGAGCAGGATGTCGATCAACTGGCCGGCCCCGAATTTCTGCCGGCGCTCCCGGTGCAGCCGCAGCACCGTCGACAGCAGCTTCTGCGCGGCGACCGTACCGTCCCACGACTCCGGCGGCGCGATACAGGTGTCGCAGTTGCCGCATGCCTGGCTCTCCTGGCCGAAGTAGGCGAGCAGCTGACCGCGCCGGCACTCGATGGTCTCGCACAGCGCCAGCATCGCGTCCAGATGGGCGGACTGCCGCCGCCGGTGCGCCAGGTCGCCGTCGGAGCCGTCGATCAGCTTCCGCTGCTGCACCACGTCGGCCAAGCCGTACGCCAGCCACGCCGTCGCGGCCAGCCCGTCCCGCCCCGCCCGGCCGGTCTCCTGGTAGTAGCCCTCCACCGACTTCGGCAGATCCAGGTGCGCCACGAACCGTACGTCCGGCTTGTCGATGCCCATCCCGAACGCGATCGTCGCCACCACCACCGCGCCGTCCTCACGCAGGAACCGCGCCTGGTGGGCGGCGCGCGTACCCGAGTCCAGCCCGGCGTGGTACGGCAGCGCGTTGATCCCCTGCTCCACCAGGTACGCCGCGGTCTTCTCCACCGAAGCGCGGGACAGGCAGTAGACGATCCCCGAGTCGCCCTTGTGCTCGGTGTTCAGCAGCGTCAGCAGCTGCCGTTTCGGCTCCTGCTTGGGGATGATCCGGTACTGGATGTTGGGCCGGTCGAAGCTCGCCACGAACTGCCGCGCGTCGTCGAGCCGCAGCCGGGTCACGATCTCGCGCCGGGTGGCCTCGGTGGCGGTCGCGGTGAGCGCGATCCGGGGCACCGACGGCCAGCGCTCGTGCAGCAGCGACAGCTGCAGGTAGTCGGGCCGGAAGTCGTGGCCCCACTGCGACACGCAGTGCGCCTCGTCGATCGCGAACAGCGACACCGTGCCGCGCTCCAGCAGCCGCTGCGTCGACTCCAGCCCGAGCCGCTCCGGCGCCAGGTAGAGCAGGTCCAGCTCACCGGCGAGGAACTCCGCCTCCACGGTGCGCCGCTGGTCCGGCTGCTGCGTGGAGTTGAGGAACCCCGCCCGTACGCCGAGCGCCCGCAACGCGTCGACCTGGTCCTGCATCAGCGCGATCAGGGGCGAGACCACCACGCCGACGCCGTCGCGTACCAGCGCGGGGATCTGATAGCACAGCGACTTGCCGCCGCCGGTGGGCATCAGCACCAGCGCGTCGCCGCCGGCCACCACGTGATCGATGATCTCGCGCTGCTCGCCGCGGAACGACTCGTACCCGAAGACCCGCCGCAGCACCTCCAACGGCGGGTGGGTGGCGGTGGTCTCCACGGTGCGGCTGCTCCTGGGTCGCTGCGAGGCGGGTCGGTGCGTGGCGGCCGGTGGTAGGCCGGTCAGGTCGCGGCGGTAGCCGGTGCCGGCTCCCGGTGCACCCATTCCATCACGTGACCCACCAACGCCATCAGCACCTCCTTCGACGAGTCGCGCTCCCGCGCGTCACAGAGCACCAGCGGCACGTCCGGATCCAGGTCGAGCGCCTGGCGTACGGTCTCCGGTTTGTAGCGCTTGGCGCCGTCGAAGCAGTTGACCGCGACGATGAACGGGGTGTCCCGCCGCTCGAAGTAGTCCACCGACGGGAAGCAGTCGGTGAGCCGGCGGGTGTCGGCCAGCACCACGGCGCCGAGCGCGCCGTACACCAGCTCGTCCCACAGGAACCAGAACCGCTCCTGCCCGGGCGTACCGAACAGGTAGAGCACCAGGGACTCCTGCAGCGTGATCCGGCCGAAGTCCATCGCGACCGTGGTGGTGGACTTCGCCTCGACGCCGTCCACGTCGTCCACGCCGACGCTCCGGTCGGTCAGCACCTCCTCGGTACGCAGCGGCTGGATCTCGCTGACCGCGCCGATCAGCGTGGTCTTGCCGACCCCGAAGCCGCCGGCCACCAGGATCTTCACCGGCACCGGCGCCATCGGAGCGGCGTCGGCCTTCCCGGTTTCGGCGGCTTTCCCCGTCTTGTCGGTCGGCGTGGCCTCGGCCTTCCCCGCTTCGGCGGCCGGGGTGGGGTCCGCGGCGACGTCGGGGGTGTCCGTGTCAGAGCGCGCGGAGACCATGCATCACCGCCTCGAGAATCCGCTCGTCGGGCAACTGCATCTCGTCAGCTGGCTCCCGTACCATGATCAACTCCAGCTCGAGCAGATCGCCGAGCAACACGCGTACCACTCCCAGGGGTATGTCGAGCTGGGACGCCAGCTCGGCGACGGACATCGGGCGGCGACAGGTAGTGAGCACCGCCAGGTGCTCGGGGTGTAGCGCCGGGTCAGCCTGCGCCTGCTCGACCGTGAGGATGTACGCCACCAGGTCGAAACCGTCGCTGCTGGGCCGGGTACGACCCCCTGTCATGGTGTACGGGCGCACCAGCGGTCCGGCGGCCTCGTCCACCCAGGATTCGTCGTGTTTCGCCTCCCCAGGCTTATTCATGCCTCTCCGACCTCCCGCAAGCCGGGCCGCTCCGGGGTCGACAGATAGATGCCGACCCGCTTCACCAGCATCGCCATCTCGTACGCGATCAGCCCGATGTCGGACTCCGCGGAGCTCAGCACCGCCAGGCAGGCGCCCCGGCCGGCCGCCGTGACGAACAGGAACGCCGACTCCATCTCGATGATGGTCTGGCGTACCGCGCCGCCGCCGAACCGGCGACCGGCGCCGCGGGACAGGCTCTGGAAGCCCGCCGCGACCGCCGCCAGATGCTCGGCGTCGTCGGCCTGCAGGGCGCGTGACGCGGCCATCAGCAGTCCGTCGGCGGACAGTACGACCGCCGCATCGGCCTCCGCCACCCGTGCCACCAGGTCGTCCAGCAGCCAGGTCAGGTCGACTGGGTTCGTGGTCTGTGACATCGCTTGAAGTCCTAACTCGCACCGTCGTCGCGGGGCTGTTGATCGGATCCGTTCGTGTCGTCGTTGAGCCGCTCGGCGTCGGAGCGTCCGCGCAGTGACCCCCGCTGGAAGGCGGTCATCATGGAGCGGATCTGCTCCGGCGGGCGTTCCCGTACCACCGGCTCGGGTGGCCCGGGCGTGGTCTCGCGGAGCTCGGTCGCCAGGCTGGCCTGCCGCACCCGGCGGGGGAGCAGGTCGTCATCGTCGGAGGCGGCCGCCTTGCTGGGCACCGGTTGCGGCCGGCGCCGCGCCGAGGCGTCCGGACGCGGCGAGGCGTCCGTACGCGGCGACTCCCCGGTTTCCGGGCCGCGCCATCCGGCGGGGGTGGGCTCGGGC